>JAIOHV010000175.1 GCA_019912885.1 bacterium | reverse complement strand
GCGTTGTCGTCGTGGTCGTTGTCGTTGTTGTGGTTGTCGTCGTGGTGGTTGTCGGCTGCGTCGACGATGTGGTTGTCGTCGTCGGTTGCGTTGTCGTCGTGGTCGTTGTCGTTGTTGTGGTTGTCGTCGTGGTAGTCGTGGTCGTCGACGTACCTTCGCAGTCGTTGACCAGCGCGCGAATCATCAGAACATACGAGCTGACAGAATCGTAGAACGTCCAGTCGCCCGGGGCGCCGCCGTAAGACGTATTCGGATCCGTGGAGTCCTGGTCTTCGCCGACGTATTTTCGTTCGGTCGCGCCGCCCGTCTGATACTCAACCCCGACGCACCATCGCCCGGACGCAAGCGGCGCAAGAAGCGGAACGTCGTACGAGTTCCACGTGCCCGCGATCGGCTCGAACACCGGGGACGAATGCAGGTTGGCACTATCCGGGCCGTCGGTCCCCGAATCGCTGTACACCACGTATTCCACCGGCTCGTCGCCTGTCTCGGTGGAATGGACGTAAACGGAAATCTTGCGCAGATACGACGGATAGATGGAGGGGGCGAAGCAGTTGACCCAGGCGTTTCCCGCCACGTTCCAGGTCCATCCGTTTTCCGCGCTTCCGTCATCCTCGATGAGCGGTTCGTCGTCGCACACCGCGATCTCGCCTGCGGTCCAATGCCAGAACTCTTCCGTTTCCGGATCAAGCGGCGTGATGTCCGAAATCGCCCACTCGGAATCAACGAAATAGACGCCCAGGTGTTCGAGATTAGCGGCGCTGCCAGTCGCCGCATTTTCAGACGCCGCCGCGACGCCGATGGACGCGGAGGAAATCAACAGGAGCGACAACCATCGTCGCATCAATTCATCTCCGTCATACGCCACGGGTGTCCGATCGACAGCCGCGGGAATCCGATCGTAATCATCCTCGCGAAACAGGCAGGATGGCGCATCAACCGGATTTCCGGGTGATTTCACCGGTTTGAGCACGTGGTTTTTTGCGCCGGTCGCCACGGATTCCTAATCGCATTCAAAGCCAAAGGGTCCCTGGCCCGACCCGCCGCGCAAACCGTTGTCCTCGAAATCGAAGCCGGAGTCCGGCTCCGCGTCGATCTGGCCGTCAAAGTCGTCGTCGTCCGGCGGGATCGTGGTTGTCGTGGTCGTCGGCGGCTCGGTTGTGGTCGTCGGCGTCGTTGTGGTCGTGGTGGTCGGCGGCGCCGTGGTGGTAGTCGTCGTCGAAGTTGTCGTCGTTGGCGCGGTCGTCGAAGTGGTCGTGGTTGTCGGCGGCGCCGTGGTGGTTGTCGTTGTCGTCGGCGCGGTCGTCGATGTCGTGGGCATCGTTGTCGTGGGCATCGTTGTCGACGTTGTCGTCGACGTTGTCGTGGTTGTCGTGGTGGTCGTCGTTGTCGTGGTGGTCGTGGTGGTGGTTGTCGTGGTGGTGGTGGTCGTCGTCGTCGAGCCGGGACAGATAGCCTCCACCATCTCGATATCGAGGTCGGACGTGAGCGGCTCGAACAACTCCTGAATGCTGGTGTACGAAGATCCGTTCCCCGTCGCATCGATATCGATCGACGGCGTGCCGCCGGTGACCTGATAGCCGAAGCACCAGCGCCCCTGCTGGATCGGCGCGTCGAACTCGGAATGCGTAAGAACCTCGGCGTGCGTAAACGTATTGACACCCGCCGAGGGTGAAAACTCGGGGCCAACAAACACCACGTCGTCCGGCGCGCCGCCGTCGCCATCGCGCCAGACGAGCCATCGCGCCGTGATCGGCGGGAACGTCAGGTCAAAGTGCGCCGTGCCTTCGTAAAACCAGGAGGGGTACATCGTCGGCGTAAAACACGTCATCACCGTATCAACCACCGGCAGGCTCGCCTCGAAGGTCCCGTCATGCTCGACGAGATTCGCTGTGGTGTTGCTTTGCGCCACGCAGTCGGCCTCGACGATGACGCTGTCGATCGCAAAGAAGTTGCCGAAATCGCCGAGCGGATCCGCGGTTACCATCCGCCATGCGAAAGTGACGCTCGGATCGCCGTCCGCCCACTCGGATACGTCGTAGGTCACGTGTTTATCGCCGGGCGACTGGAAGTCGTAGAAGGTATACGTGGCGACGACCTGCGTCGTCTGGCTCGTACTGACGACGAACTGCCCCGTCGCGTCGGTGCGCACAAAGTCCGCGTTCGGAAAGAAGTCGTAGTCGAAGGTGATCGACGTATTCTCGGCCTGCCCCAGGTCGATGGCGTTCGTGATGAGGTCGGAGTTGATCGGCCCTTCCTCGGCAATCTCAGGACCGCACCAGTTCTGCGCTTCGACGTAATCCAGGTCGATGTAAGTCCAGTAACCGCCCCAAAACGAATTGTTGGCGCAGTAGCCCACGTCCCAGACGATACCGCTGGGGATGTTGTCGACGACCGACCAGTTGTCGGGAATGCCCGCGGAAAAAGGCTCGTACAGGAAGATATCGGCACGCGCACTCGGCGCAAACGTCATCGCCAGAGCAAAAATGGCGGCGGCGATACCCAGGCTCGAATAGACGGGCGTTTTTTTCATGCGTCGGCCCCCAATTGCGAATCTGTCGCGGCAACCCGACGCGGCGGATTCGTTTCGCTGCGCTTGCGGTCTAAAAAGAACGACATTCCGGATTCTCGATACATGAGACGGATGGCGCGTCCTTGTCAAGGGAAAAATCGAAATTTTCGAATGGTCGCGCCATGTTAGCAGGCTTGCATTTCGCCTTTTGCTTGCCAACCCCGATTGCCGTCTCATGAACGCGGCGAGAGTCGGCTTCGACGTTGGGTAGCGCGTTTTTGTTTGCGATTGGGCGTCGAGCGGCGTAAATTGAATCAGGGTCATCATAATTTTCAGGGGGAATTTATGAGCGGCAGCGTCTACAAAATCATCGAGCTCGTTGGAAAATCGGAAAAATCCTGGGAGGACGCGACGCGGGCGGCTGTCGCCGCGGCATCGAAGTCGCTGCGCGATGTGCGCGTCGCGGAACTTGTCGAGCAGGACATCAAGATCGAGAACGGCGAGATCTCGTCATTTCGCGTGCGCCTGAAGCTCTCGTTCAAGGTGGAGGGCGAGTTCGACGACTGATTCGTTTCCCGCGCGTTTCCCTGGAAAGGCCGCCGGCGGCTCCGGCGGCTTTTCCCTTTTTGCGGCGGTCCGTCGAATTTGTTTTCCTTGTGCGCCTTTTTTTGGTATTGGCACGACATTGGCGGATGCGACGATGACGGCCGGCGGTATCCGGAGGGCGTCGATCCGTTCCCCTACGGAAGGAGCACGGGAATGAAGAATTCGGGATGGATGTTGATGGCGTGGGCCTTCGCAATATTCGCGGCGGCGCTCGGCGGGTGTTCCTGCGGCGACGACGACGACGATGACGACGATGCGGCGGACGACGACGCCGAAGACGATGATGCGGACGACGATGACGACGCGGAGGACGATGACGCGGACGACGACGCCGATGACGATGACGATGACGCGGACGACGATGACGACGTGTTGTTCCCGTTCACGATCGATTTCGAGGACTACGAGCTCGGCGACTTGTCGCTGCCGTGGAGCATCCTCGGACAAGGTGGGATCTCGACCGCGCAGGTCGACGTTCTGGTGAAGGACGGCGCCGGGCAGGCGTTGCACATCAGCGGCGGCAAGAATGACGGCGACTGGATCTGGCCGTCCTACGGCTTCCTGGCGGTCGAGCAGAGCGCTTGGATCGAGGCCGAAATCTGGCGCGAGACGGACGCGGCCTGGGGATTTTTCGTCCAGGAGTTCCCGAGCAATATCGGGCAGCTTAAGATCGATCTGTCCGCGGCGCCCGACGGGGGGATCAACGTCCAGGACGGCGGCCTGATCGACTGCGAAGTGACGCACACCGCGGGCGAGTGGGTGACGGTCCGGCTCGATATCGATTTCGGCGCCAACACCTTCGACGTTTACGTGAATGACGGGCTGACAAGTTGCGTGGACATTACCATGCAGGGCGACTCGGCGAAGGGCCTCGGCGGCGTGTCGTTCATCGATTACGTCACCGCGACCGTCGGCGGGAATTTCTACGTCGACAACCTGATGGGCGATTTCATCACGAAATAAACCATCGCGATGGCAACCGGCGCGGCGCGGGGACGACTCCGCGCCGCGTTTTTCCTTTTGCGCGCGTCGCGTGCAACGCGAGCCAGCAAACGGCACGACGGGCGCGCCGTGGTATACATTCCGCGAGATGCCGCGCCGACAAACGCCTCGAATCATCGCGCTTGCCGCCCTCGCCTTGGTAGCCTTGAGCCTTTACGGTTGTTGCCCGTTTTCCGCGGACGGATACCGGGGCCCCGTCTCCGAGCATTTCGACGGCGAGCGCTTTCACAACGAAGTCACGTATGAGGGGCGCTTTTTCGACTTTCTTCGATGGATCACCAATCGCGACAAGGGCGACTGGCCGGATTGGATCGATGCGAAACCCGGCCCGCCGCCCGCGCGCCGCGTCGATGGCGGGCGCCTTGTGGTGACATTCATCAACCACGCGACGCTGCTCGTGCAGATGGACGGGCTGAACATCCTGACCGATCCCGTATGGTCCGACCGCGTCTCGCCCCTGTCCTTCGCCGGGCCGAAGCGCCACCGCCCGCCGGGGATTCGTTTCGAGGACCTGCCGCCGATTGACATCGTGCTCGTGAGCCACAACCACTACGATCACATGGACGTCGAAACGCTGCGCCGCCTTGGCGACGCTTTTCGGCCACGCATCTTTGTCGGACTCGGCAATGCGGCGTATCTCGCCGTTAAGGGCGTGCCGGCGGCGGAGGATCTGGATTGGTGGAACACCCGCGACATCGCTCGCGGCGTGACCGTCGCCGCCGTTCCGGTGCAGCACTTCTCCAGCCGCGGCACGTGCGATCGCGACAAGACGCTGTGGTGCGGATTCATCGTTTCCGGGCCCGCGGGCAAGGTCTTTTTCGCCGGCGACACGGGGTTTGGCCCGCATTTTCGGCAAATCCGCAAGCGTTTCGGCGAACTGCGCCTGGCGATACTGCCCATCGGCGCCTATCGGCCGCGATGGTTCATGAAACCGATGCACATCAATCCGGAGGAAGCGGTGCGCGCGCACGAGGTGCTCGGCGCGGCGTCGAGCCTCGGCATGCACTACGGAACGTTCGCCCAGGCGGACGACGGGTATTACGAGCCGATCCACGACCTGGAAAAGGCGCTCGCGCTCCGCGAGAAACGCCCGGCGTTTTTCGTCAAACCCGAAGGCCAGGCCTGGGAAGTTCCCTGACGCGCGTCAACGGTGCCGGGGCGAATCTATCTTGGCCGTTTGCGCTTCAGGATCGCTTTCAGATGACCCTTCAGCCCCGTCCGCTCCAGCACACCGACGATGTGGGAATAAAACCGCGTGTAAGCCCGGTTTATTTTAAGCACGGCGCGAAGAAAGGGGCGGTCGCGATAGACGTAATAAAACGTTTCCCGATACGACGTCGACGCCGCCCGATCCTTGTAGTCGTGCGCGCCGTAACCCAGGTCGATGTATCGATACCCCCCCTCGGCAACCAGGCGCTCGTGGATGCCGTAGAGCGAGAGAATGCCCGGCGAAAACGATCGAAACGCGCGGTCGTAGGCCGTTTGCCGGTCGTAGTACACGTCGTTGAAACGATAGCCATAATCGACGGCGATCGGGCGGTCCCCCGCGTAAACGATGAACGACTGAAATAAACCCTCATCGGCCATCGACGCGAGCAGCTCGTCCGTTTCCCACCAGTCAAGCGGCCCCAGCACATCGCGATGCCAACTTTTTTCGTAGATGGCCCGCGCGTCGCGCGCGAACGTCTCGACATCCGCCCGGCGCCGAAACTCGCGCAGTGTCACGGGCCCGTGGATGTTCTCGAGCCGCTTGCGGTGCCGCGCGAAATTTTTCGGATATTCGGGCGCCCGCTCGTCGAAGGTCATCAACGAACGGACTTGCGTTTGAAGGTCGGGAAGAAACGTCAAACCGTTGATCGGTGCCGCGCGCGATCGCTCGCAATATTGGTACAGGCCGCTTTCGATCGGCAGCGCGTCCAGGCGAAGCCCGTCGAGTTCGGGAAACAGGCGAAAAATGCCGCGGATCAAGGCGCGAAAATGCGCGTCGGTTTCCGGCATCGGCAAACCCGGATACGACAAAGCGGCCATACGCACGGGGTGAATGACGACGGGCTGATCGGCAATCGTGAACGCGATGCTGTCCCGGCCGTAACGCAGGTTCAAAAAGCCGATCCAGCGGCCCGCCTCGCGAATCCCGAGCGGTTCGATGCGCTCGCGGCTGCCCGCGCGCAGGTGAGCCCGATACCACGCGAGACTGTGGTGGACGTGAAAGCGCTGGTACCCGGCGTTCGTTTCCACCCAGGTCGCCGCCAGAACGTCCATGTCCTTGCGCGATAACCGAGTGATTTCAATATGTTCGTGGTTCGTCGTTGCTGCCATAAAAACACAAGCCCGTAAAACAGACACGTGGAATGATTTCGACTCCGCGCCGCGATGCCTTTGATCGTAGACCGCCCGGCTTTCGCTAAAAAACCACGCGCAGGTGAATTCGGCAACCGAACGGAACGATAGCGCTGGCAATTTCCGTTAAAAGGCTTTTTTCTTGCGTTGATGGCGGATTCGACCGATGGTAAATTTTAGAAAAATTGGAAGAACGAACGAGAGGTTTGCAATGGGACAGTCGCGCTTCATTTATCTGACTTTTCTGGTTTTTCTTGGTGCGGGCCTTTTCTCGGCGGGTTGCGACAGCGGCAGCGTAAACAAGGACGACGGCGACGACGCGTCCGTGGACGATGACGAGCCGGCCGATGACGATGACGAAGACGTCGATCCGGACAACGGCAGCTTCGCCGTCGGCCTCAATGGATTCAACGAGGGCGGGATCGTTCCGTTCGATCCCCGGCTCGATCTGGACGTTTTCACGATCGAGTGCTGGTTCAACATCGACGAAAAAATCTTCGTCGATCAGTTGCGGTACGAAATGGTCGGGCGCGAAAACCCGTCGCCGCGAAGCGAATCCGAAGGCTGGAGCCTTTCGCTTCTCGGCAATCGCGTGGGTGACACCATCGAGACGCAGCTCTTTTTCATTATCTCCGACCGCAGCGCGTGGTGGCCCAAAATTTTCACGGACGTCAACTTGACCATCGGCCAGTGGTACCACGCCGCCGGCGTTTACGACGGCCAGGAACTTCGCCTGTACCTCGACGGCGAACTGCTTGGCACCAAGGAATACGATGGGCCCGTCTATTACGACGAAACGCCCCTTGGCATCGGACAGCCGAGCGTCGATGACATTTCGTTTTTCCCGGGCCTCATCGACGAAGTGCGTTATTCGAGCGTGGCGCGATACGACGCCGCTTTCGATCCCTTCTTCGAGTTCGGAAACGTGGACGAAGACACCGTCGGCCTCTGGCACTTCAACGAAGGCGCCGGCGACGTGTTCCATGACATGAGCGCCAATCAGCTTCACGGCGCGTTGACGCACAACGATCTGTGGGTCGAACGCGCAGGCGATTGACCGCACCCGACTGACGAAAACGCTCGGGGCGAGCCGCCCGGTTCGCCCCTTTCGCTTTTCCGCACCGGCGCGACGCGCTATCGTTCGCGCATGAAAAATCCCCTGCCTCTTGCGTTTTTCGTGCTTGCGCTCGCGTGCGCACTGTATCTTGCTCCCGCGGCCGCCGCGCAATCGGATTGCGACGCGATCGCGCAGCGAGCCGGGTTTCCCGTCGCCGCCGATTCCGATGCGGTCTTCACCGACATCCACGGTCTCGTCGCCGCGGACGTGGCCGGAGACGCGGACCTGGAGATCGTCGTCGCGACATCCGCGGGCGAACTGCACGTTTTTTCGGCAAGCGGCGACGCGCTCGTAACGCTTGACCTCGACGGCTACGCGCAAGCCGCGCCGGCCGTCGGCGACGTGGACGGCGACGGGGAAAATGAGATCGTCGTCGGCACGCGCGAGGCGTTTTCCGGGCCGGGCGACGCGACGCTGTACGTGGTGGAGGGTAGCGGCCTCGTGACGCGCGAGGCCACCTTTGGCGGCGACATCAACAGCCCGCCGACGCTTTTTGACCTGGACGGCGACGGCGCGGACGAGATTCTCATCGGTGTCCGGGAGGATGGCGGCGTCGGCAAATTCTACGCTCTGAACGCGCAAGGTGCCCCCGCCGCCGGCTGGCCGGTGGTGCTCGACCACGTTCCGGCAGCGAGCGCCGCCGCGGGCGATCTCGACGGCGACGGGACGCCGGAGATCGTGGTGTGCTCGTTCGATGCCGTGTTCGTCTTCGCACCGGACGGCTCGCCGCGCGCGGGCTTTCCGGTGACGTATCCCGACGAGAATTACAGCTACGGAGGCCCGGCGCTCGCGGACATCGACGGCGACGAATCGCTCGACATCATCGTCGCGACGCACGGCGATTGGAATCGTCTTCACGTGATCGACGCGGGCGGCATCGAGCTGGCCGGTTTCCCGTACGACCTCGGCGACGCTTGGACATTTTCGTCGCCGTCCGTGGCGGACCTGACGGGAGACGGCCCCCTTGAGATCATTGTCGGACGCGCGGGCGGCATCATCGAGGATGACGCGCTGTTTGCCGTGACAAACGACGGCCAGGACGCGCCCGGTTTTCCGTATTCGATGGCAGGCGGCGCGGAAGGGAGCTTTGTCGTCGCCGACCTGACGGGCGACGCGGACCTCGAAATCTTTTTCACGAACAACGTGCGCGAGTCGGACCTCGGCTACCTGTTCGGAATCGACGCGGACGCCATGGATCTGCCCGGATGGCCGCTTCGCCCGCGGGGAATGACGTACCTGAACGGCCCGACGCTCGCCGACATCGACCATGACGGTACGCCGGAGTTGGCCGCGCTCACGTCCGCGGAAAACGGCGACGCCGTCGTGAACGTCTACGAATTGTGCGGATACGCGCTTGGCGAGGGCGGCCTGCACTGGGCAACGTTCCAGGCCGATCCCGCGCACACCGGGCTCTACGCGCCCGCCGCCGGCTTCCCCCTGCCCGGCGACGACGATGACGCGACCGACGACGACACCCTCGATGATGACGCGGTCGATGACGATTTGGATGACGACGCGGCGGACGACGATGCAGCTACGGGCGATGATGATGATGACGATGACGACGACGACGATGACGGTTGCGGGTGCGGATGCTGAGAAGCAGCCTGAAAGACGGAACGCTCATCGCGCAAATATCGCTCGCGTGCCCGTCCATCATGTCCAGTCGGTCCATGATGTCCATCTCGTCCACGCGCTACGTGGGAACCGGTCGCCCCTATTTCCCCTTGAATTCCGCCTTGCGCCGCTCCATGTACGACAGGAATCCCTCCTGCGCGTCTTCGCTCGCCAAAAGCGGCGCGAGATCGGGCATCAGCCGCCCGACCGCCGTCGGTTCGCCCTCGATCGTGTACGTGCGCGAGGAACGCAGCGTCGCGCGCACGGCCAGCGGCGCCTGATCCGCGATCGTCCGGGCGATCTCCTTCGCGCGATCGAGTTGTGCTCCCGCGGGAACGACCTCCTGCACCAAGCCCATGCGATACGCGTCGCCGGCGGAAAATTCGTCGCCGGTCAGCAGGTAACGCATGGCGTTGCCCCAGCCGATCTCGCGCACGAAGCGGATCGTCGCGCCGCATGCGGCGTAAATGCCTCGGCGCACCTCGATCTGCCCGAAGCGGGTGGAATCGGCGGCGACGCGCACGTCCGTGCCGAGCATCAGCTCGATGCCGATGGTGAAGCAGATGCCCTGCACCGCGCTGACGACAGGCTTGTTCAGCCCGCGCTCGTAGATCTGGCAGGGATCGAGGCCGTCGTCGGCGATCGGCATCGTGCCCCTCTGGAACCACTCGACCCACTGCGGCAGGTCGAGCCCCCCCGTGAAATGTTCGCCGTGCGCGTACAGCACGCCGCAACGAAGCTCGTCGTCGTTCTCAAGCATCGCGTACGCACGCGAAAGACCCTGATACATCGCCACGGACAGGGCGTTGCGCTTGTCGGGGCGGTCAAGGCCGATCAGAAGCAAATGGCCGTCGCGGTCGATGGTGATGCGTCCGTCGTCGCTCATCGGAGAATCCTCCCAATCGCAGGATAGACCGGAAGCCCGAACGGCGGGAAGGCGGAAAGGTTCATTGGGGGAATTCCTCCAAACAGGCGGATCCGGCGCATCACGAATGCCGTGCATGATTCGTAGCGATAGCGTCTTCGTTCCTATAACATGACGTTAGATTCCTGGGCGGGACTCCATGCGCATGGCCGCAAAAAAGCATATTGCGATAACGCGGAAAAAGGCTGCCGCAAACCCGCTCGCGCATTTCGCCCGCCTCGCGACGCTCCTCCTTCTTGCTCTCCCGCTGACCTTTGCGCTCCCCGGCTGTTCGTGCGGCGATGACGACGATAGCGATGGCGTGTCCGCGCCGATCGACGACGCGCTCGATGACGACGACTCGGGATTCGATGACGACGCAGACGATGACGACTCCGCGCTTGACGACGATGCGGCGGACGACGATTTGTCTGTCGATGACGATGCTGACGACGATTCTCTGGACGACGATAGTGCCGACGATGATTCGGAAGATGACGATTCCGATGACGACGATACAGACGACGACACGGGCGACGACGACACGGAACTGATCGACTTCGACGAGGACCTGGCGGCGGGGTGCGTGGAATTGCCCGTCGATTTCGTGGACGTGGGGTTGTCGGAGTTCCCATCGCCACAGACCGGATGCCACGCACCATTCACGACACCAGACGGCGACGTGATCTGCACGCTCATTGCGGGCGGCTCCTCCGAGCGCGGCGCGGATTTGCGCATCGACGCGGACGGCAATCTCTGGTTCGCGATCTCGCTTGGGCGCGATCTGCGTCTGTATTATCTCGACGCGGCGTACCTCGCGGCTGGCGAGGTGCATCCCGACGATTGGACGTTCGAGACGGTGGACACGATGACCGCTTGGCCTCGCTTTGTGATTGACGCGGACGGCGTGTTTCACTTCGTTTACACCGATCTCTGGAACCGCGCGGTGAAATACGCGCGTGGCACACCCGGCGGGCCGTGGGAGTTCACCACCCTGGACACCATGTCGAAGATCGGCGCGTCGGGCTATTCGGAGTGGGACACGAAGTCCGCGATCACGCTCGGGCCGGCTGGCGGCGTGCACGCCGTTTGGCTGAACCACGACGACAAGTCGCTGCACTACGGCTTTTCCCCGCCGGGCGGAACATGGACGACCTCGACGATCCTGACTAAAGAGGACGCCGGCGTCGGCGTCGGCTATCTCAGCGCGATCGACGTGGCGGACGACGGTTCGGTTCACGTCGTGACGCGCGGGACGGACAACCCGGACGGATTCAGCACCGACGCGCTGATCTTTTATCTCGAAAGCACGGGCGGAGACTTCGTGGCGGAGGTCATTGGGGGGGGCGCGAAGCCGGACATCCTGGCCGTGAGCGCGGACGAGGTATATGCGTCGTTCTACGCCTGGGACCAATGGTTGATCAAGCCGTTCATCGCGATGAAATCGGGCTCGACGTGGACGTACCACTACGACTATTTCGCCATGTTCGACGCCGGCTTCATGACGCAGTTTTCGCGCACCGCGGACGGCGCGCCGGTCATGTATTACGAGCGACCGCAGGACCAGGACGATCCGGACGATACGCTCCTGGCGCTGCATTCCTCGACGCTGAAAAACGGGAAATGGACGTCGAAGAAGATCTTCGACAAGGCGTCGGAGCTTCGCTTGCAGGTTTGCGAAAACGGGTATCTGGGCGTGCCGTCGTTCGCGCCGGGCTCGGTCACCAATCGCTCGATCAACGTCTCGTACGGGACAAGCGAGTTGAATTCGATCACCTCGCGCGTGACCGCGGACGGTATGAGCGGGTCCGCGCTCGTGGTGGACGAAAATGGCGATCTCCACATCATCTACGCGAGTCGCGTGCCGAAATACCACGTCCGTTATCTGACCAACGCCGGCGGGACGTGGCTGGATGAGGAAATCGATCCCGGGAACGAGGCGAACGGCGACGTATCGATCGCCACTGCGAACGGTTTGGTTTACACGGCGTGGCAGGACTGGCCGAATCGGGATTTGCGTTTTGCCGCGCGGGAAAACGGGACGTGGACGGTCGACGTGATCGACGACAGCCACGGTACTGGCTACAATTCGCAACTGGCGATATATGACGATGATTATGTATTATTGTATTATGTAAAGTCTCCGTCGATCCTAACTGAGGCCATGTATTTCGATGAAAGTTGGTCTTTCGACGTAATACCTTTCAGTAGCGGGTTAGACGACGTATTTATAGATAAACTCGATAACATTCATATTTGCGAACGACATCCAGATACAGGGCTGAGCTATATAAATAAAAGTTCCGGTAATTGGGCAATCGAAACTGTTGATCCAAATTTGAAAAGCGGCAATTCCGCGATCGGCATTCTCGACAACGGTGACGTTTATATCGCCCATATCGGACAACAGGACGGACTTTATTTGTCGTCTCGAGAGTCGGGAACTTGGAGCACGACAATAATTGATGCCGATGCAACCGGCGGATTTGAGGTCGGAATTATCGCAGACGAAATAACGTCAGTATACTTCAATTCGCATGCCTGCATTCGAAGGGCT
>JAIOHV010000174.1 GCA_019912885.1 bacterium | reverse complement strand
GTCTACGAATCGAGCCTGGCGATGGCGTACATCGACAAGCGGCGTTACGCGGAAGCGGAGTCGATTCTGAAGGACGTCCTGAAAAAAAAGCCGCATTGCCAGCCGTGCGCGCACGATCTCGCGCAGCTTTTCCTTTTGACGGGGCAGTTTGGCCCGGCGGCGTCGCTGCTTTCGCGGCTCGCGGCGGACGAGCCGGACAACGCGCTCTACGCCCGGCAACTCGAGGCGGCGCGGAACGGGATCGAGCGTGCGTCGCCGCCCGAACCATGAGTCACGCGGCGACGGCGGCTGTCGCGCGCGGCGACGCTCGCGACGTTCAGGGTCGCCAAAAATTCGCGATCCGAACCCGTTGCGGCGCGAGAGCGTTTCCGTATAATTGCGCGCGTTCGCGGCCGGGAGGCGATCCTCGTGGCCCAGACGCCACTGTAGCTCAGCTGGTAGAGCAGGCGATTCGTAATCGTCAGGTCGGGGGTTCGATTCCCTTCAGTGGCTTTTCGCGGCGTCTCGCCGCCTTTTCCCCCTTGCAGGTTTTGAACGATCCACGCAATTTGGCTCCGCGTTTTCTGGTTTTCACGGCGGGGTTGTATGCGTAGAGGTGGAATCACGGCGATTCGAACGAGCCCGCGCACTTCGTCGCGCCGCTTGAGGTCCGCGCCCGACAGGTTCGCGCCCGACGTGCGGACCAGACCGCGCACTGCGTCGCCCCGCTTGGCGCGGCGCGACTTCGTTTGCGGCTCTGACATCGCAAGGGCGATCCTCACGAATGCGTAGAAGCCGCGCACCATCGCTGCTTGCGCAAAAGCCGGCGCGGGCGTCTCGACGCAAGGCCAATAAGCCGAAAGGGCCGCGCGGGCCGTCGCGAACCGGGGCTTTCGCGACGCGCGTTTTGTGGTGGGGGTTCAACCTCGCATGCCTCGGCGTGATTTCGCTCATGGCCGCGGGCGCGGTGTACGCCTATTCCATCACCGACGATCTCGTCATGCGGTTTGAGGGCAAGCGCTGGAAGGTGCCAAGCCGCGTCTATTCCGATTCGTTGACGCTGCTGCCCGGCGATTCGATCGCGTCGGTGGGTCTTGTCGACCGCCTGACGCGCCTGCAATACCAGCCGATCGAATCGGGCCGGCCTCAAGCCGGCGAATACCGCCAGGGTCCGAACGAGCTTGTCATCCACCTGCGCGATTTTGACTATCCGTGGGAGCCGGTGAAGGGTTACGCGTTTCGCCTGACGTTGAAAGATGGCGTTATCCGGGGCATCGAAAACTTCGACACAGGCGACGAGCTGCCCGCCGTCGAGATCGAGCCCGAACTGATCGCGCGCTTTTTCGGCGAGTTCCAGGAAGACCGAGACATCGTGCGTTATGTGGAGGTCAGCCCGCATCTGCGAAACGCGATCGTGACCGTCGAGGACAAGCGGTTTTATCGGCACCACGGCATCGATCCGTTCGGCTTCGCGCGCGCGATGGTGAAAAATCTGATCGCCCGCAAGGTCGTGCAGGGCGGCAGCACCATCACGCAACAGCTCGTCAAGAACTTCTTCCTTTCCGCCGAACGCACTTACGCGCGCAAGGCGAAGGAGGCCGTCATGGCGATCGTGCTGGAGATGATCTACGACAAGGACGCGATCTTCGAGGCGTATTTGAACGAGGTCTATTTCGCGCAGGAAGGGCCCGTCTCCATCAGCGGCGTGGGGCAGGCGAGCCGCCACTATTTCGGGCGCGACGTGCGTTCGCTGGGCCTGGCTGAAAGCGCGCTTCTCGCCGGGCTGATCCGATCGCCCGCTTCGTACAACCCCAACACGCAGATGGAGCGCGCGCGCGCACGCCGCGATCTCATCGTGAGGCGCATGTTCGAGTCGGACCTCATCACGCGGGGTCAGGCCGAGGAGGCGCTCGCGCGGGATGTGCGCGTGCTCAAACGCAAGCCGACGCGCACGATCGCGCCGTATTTCATCGACTTCCTTCGACGCCAACTCGAGGCGCGCTACGGACCGGATATCCTGATCGGCGAAGGGCTTTCGATTTTCACGACGCTCGACGTCAACACGCAGCGAAACGCCGAGGCCGCGCTGACCGAGGGTCTTAGCCAACTCGAGGCGGATTTCCCGAATCTCTACAAGGAAGGCGGTCCGCAGGGGGCGATCGTCGTGACGCAGCCGCAGACGGGCTTCATCCGTGCGATGGTCGGCGGACGCGATTACTACGAGAGCCAATACAACCGCGCGGTGCAGTCGCGCCGGCAGGTCGGCTCGGTCTTCAAGCCATTCGTCTACACGGCGGGTTTTTTGCGTGCGGCGGAGGATCCGGCGTTCGCTTTCACGCCCGCGACGGTGGTCGAAGACGAGCCCTACACGGTCGAACAAGCCGGCTCGCCCAACTGGACGCCGCAGAATTACGACCGCCAATATCGCGGGTCGGTGACGATCCGCGACGCGCTCGTTCATTCGATGAACGTGCCGACGGCCCGGCTCGCGATGGAAGTCGGCATCGACCGCGTGGCGTCGCTCGCTTACAAGATGGGCATCACGACGCCGATGCCGGAGTTTCCCGCGCTGTCGCTTGGCTCCGCGGACTTGTCGCCGCTCGAGGTGGCGAACGCCTATTCCACGCTGGCGAATCAGGGCACCTGGGCGGCGCCGCTTTCGATTCGCGATATTGTCGACGCGCGCGGCGAGGTGCTCGAGAAAAAGCCCGTCGAGCTGCGCAACGTCATGCCCGCGGAGGTTGCGTATCTGACGACCAGCGTGATGCAGGACGTCATCAACCGCGGCACGGCGCAGCGCGCGCGCGGCATGGGATTCACGCATCCGGCGGCGGGAAAGACCGGCACGACGGACGATCACAAGGATGCGTGGTTTGTCGGATATACCCCGCGCCTTCTGGCCGCGGTGTGGGTCGGTTTTGATGAGGATCGCAACGTCGGCCTCGCCGGATCGCGCGCGGCGTTGCCGATCTGGACGCGTTTCATGCAGGCTCAGCTCGCGGGCAGCGAGCCGACGCCGTTCGAGGAGCCGGCGGGCATCGTGCATCGCGACGTTTGCACCGAGTCGGGAAAGTTGGCAATTTACGACTGCCCGGCGGTCAGGAACGAAGTGTTCGTCAAAGGCACCGAACCGGGCGAGGAGTGCGAAATCCACCAGGATTCGCTGATCGAAAAATTCCTGAAACTCGGTTCGGGCGAGAAGGAAACGTGAAACAAACTTTCGTCATTCTATTTGTCTTGACGCTCGTCTCTCTTTTCACGGGCGGGTGCGTCATCAAGGACCGCCACGGCGCCGAGGTGTTCCGCGTGGGCGACGATGCCCCGACAAGCCGCGATGTCGTTGACCCCACGCCGACGCCGGCGCCCGCGCCCGCCCAAGCCGAAGCCGCGCCTGACGAAACAGCTAGCCCGGAAGACGAGGACGCCGCGCAGGACGCACGCACATCGGCCCTGTTCGCGGTCCGCGACGCGCGCGAGGCCAACGAGGAGTCGGGCGACGCGATCATCTCGCGCGACCTTGGCGGCGAGTCGATGCCCGGCCGCGAGGATACGACGCGCGCGCCCTGGTGGGTCGTCGAACCGGCGGAGTCGGATGCGAAACCGGTCGCAAACCCGGAGGAAGGCGCGATCGACGAAGCGTCCGCCGGCGAGCCGGAAGAAGATCCGTTCGCGCCGGTCGAGCCCGAACCGGCCGAGGAAGATCCCGCGCCGCGCGAACCGATCCGGCGCGTGGTGAGCGTCGACAAAACGTTGCAGCCGATCTCGCCCGAACTTTGGGAATCGGCCTACCGGGGCGCGACCGCCAAGGGCCAGCCATCCGCCAAGCGCGCGAGCATGGAACAGGTGAAGGCGGGAATCGACGCGGGATACGGCGCGACGTACGTTTCCAAACTCGAACGTGCCATCAGCCTGGATCGCAAGAACGGATACGCGTATTACTTCCTTGGCCGCGGCCGTTTTGAAAAAGGCGACTGGCCGGGCGCGCGGGAATTCGGCATGAAGGCCGCGCAGATGCTCGACAACGATCCGCCGTTCCGTGCCGCCGCGCGCGTTCTGCTGGCCAAGAGCCTGGCCAATCAGGGCAAGGTCGACGAGGCCGCCGAGCAGATTCGCGCGGCGCTCGAGGACGATCCGGGCAACACGGAGGCGCGGCTTCTCGCGCTTCGCTACCGCTGACCGGACGCCGTTATCCAATCACACCGGGGTGCGTATGACCTCGCGCAAGCGCGCTGAATTCGCCATCGGGCCCGAAAAACTTCGCTGGCGATGCGATCCCGCGTCGTTGCCGTTTTCCACGACGGATGAACTGACGCCGCTCGACGGCGTCGTCGGCCAGCCGCGCGCGATGGAAGCCCTGGAACTCGGCCTGACGATCCGCACCTCCGGCTTCCACGTTTTCGCGACGGGAACGGGCGGCACGGGCAAGATGAGCACAATCAAACGCGTGCTCGCGAAGATGAACGGCAACGGCACGAAAAGGCCGCCGCGCGACATCGTGTTTCTGTTCAACTTCAACAATCCGAACGAGCCTTACGGCGTCAAGCTCACGGCGGGCGAGGGGCATACGCTGCGGCGCGACATGCACCAGTTTGTCGCGGATTTGCAGGAAGCGGTCCCGAATCTGTTCGATAACAAGGAGTTCAAGGCGCGGCGCGACGCGCTTGTCGAAACCTTCCGTGACCGGCAAAAGCATATCTTTTCCGAACTCGAAGCCGAGATGAAAGGCAAGGCGTTCGCCATGGTGCAGGTGCAGATCGGCAACCTCACGCGGCCGGCGATCATGCCGATCATCGAAGATCAACCGGTGCCGTTCGAGCAACTCGAACAGATGGCCAAGAACGGCAACTTTCCATCCGGGCGCCTTGGCGACCTCAAACGCGCGCATCAGGAGTTGTCGAATCAGCTCGAATCGACGCTCAAGGAGGCGCGGCGCATCGATCGCGAGCTAAAGGAAAATTTGCGTCAGCTCGAAAAGGATCTCGCCTCGACGGTCGTCAAATCACTCGTGAACGACCTGCGCGAGGATCACGCCGCGGATGCGCTGAAGCCGTATTTCGACGACATGTACGAATACACGCTCGAAAACCTCTCGCGCTTCAAGGAGAAGGACGAGGCCGAGACGTCCATCCCGATGCCGATCGCGGGCCTGTTCGGGCACGAAGCTCCGGACACGCACCCGTTTCTCGAGTGGGATGTCAACGTCGTCGTGGACAACGCGCAGACCAAGGAGCGTCCGATCATCGTCGAAAATACGCCCACGTACCGGAATCTTTTCGGCACGATCGAGCGTGCGCTCGCGCCGAACGCGCATTTCACGACGGATTTCACAAAGATCCGCGCCGGAAGCATTCTTCGCGCCGACGGCGGCTACGTCATTTTTCACCTGATGGACGCGCTGACCGAGCCGGGCGTCTGGAAGGCGCTCAAACGCACCATCAAGTCGCGCAAGCTCGAGATCGAGTCGTACGATTCGTTTTTGTTCTATTTGTCGAGCGCCATGAAACCGCTTGGCATCGATATCGACGTGAAATTCGTCGTGGTGGGCGAAAATCAACTCTATCACTTCCTGTACGCGGCGGACGAGGACTTTCGCCGCATGTTCAAGATCCGCGCGGATTTCGACACGGTGATGGGCCGCGACGAGGACGCGACCCTGAAAACCGCGCGTTTCGTGGCGCAGATCGTGCGAAACGACGGTCTGCCCCCGTTCGACCGTTCGGCGATCGCGGCGCTTCTGGAAGAGGGCGTGGCGATGGCGGGCGATCAGGAAAAGCTGACGACGCGCTTTTCCGTGCTGTCGGACCTCGTTTGCGAATCGGCGTATTGGGCGAACAAGAGCAAGGCGAAAACGGTGCTCGCCCGGCACGTGGACCGCGCGCTCGACGCCAGGCGCAATCGCGCGAATCTCGTGGAGGAACGCATCCAGGAGATGATCCGGCGCGACCGCATTCTCATCGACACCGCGGGCGGCATTGTCGGCCGGATCAACGGCCTGTCCGTTTACCAGATCGGTGACTATCTTTTCGGCAAGCCCACGCGCATCACCTGTTCGGTCGCGATGGGGCGCGCGGGCGTCATCAACATCGAGCGCGAGGCCAAACTGTCGGGGAAGTTGTACGACAAGGGCCTGTTCATCCTGTCCGGTTTTTTGCGATCCCGCTTTTCGCAAGACAAGCCGATCAGCCTGTCGGCCTCGATCGCCTTCGAACAGAGCTACGGCCTCATCGACGGCGATTCCGCCTCGATGGCCGAAACGATCGCGCTGTTTTCCGCAATCGCGGGCGTTGCGATCGATCAATCCGTCGCGGTGACGGGATCCCTGAACCAGGACGGCGAGGTGCAACCGATCGGCGCGGTGAACGAAAAGATCGACGGCTTCTATTCCGTCTGCAAGGAGCGCAAGCTCACCGGCAAGCAAGGCGTCATCATCCCCGCCGGTAACGAGCGCGATCTGATGCTCCGCAACGAGATCACCGAGGCGGTGAAAAAAGGCAAGTTCCACGTCTGGTCCGTTTCGACGATCGACGAGGCGCTCGAGATCTGCACGGGCATCGCGGCGGGCAAGCGCGGCGACGACGGCCATTATCCACCGAAATCGCTGAACGGGCGCGTCGACAAGCGGCTTCTCGATCTGGCCCGGGACATCCAGGACTTTGGCAAGGAAAAGAAAAAGTCGGACGAAAAAGGCGCGTCCGTCAAACCGCCGGACGAAAAAACGCCGCCGAAAAAATCGCCCGCCCGAAAGCCGCCGGCCCAAAAAACGCCCGCGAAAAAGTAAGGCCGCAAGGGGTGATGCCCGTTCGTCTCCCGTGTTAAAATTCGCGCGATGAAGGTGCGTTTTCCCAGCGGCCGTCGCGGACTCGTCGCGCTTGGATACATGGCGTGCGGCGCCGTTGCCGTATTGCTTCTCCAGCAGGCATTCTCGCCGGCGAACGCGCGCGTCGGCGTCGAGACGATCGTGCCGGCGATCGACGACCGCGCGCCCCGGGCGCTCGCTTTCGAAGCGGCGGCGACCGATTCCGTCCCCGGCGCGGATTCCATCGATACGCAACCCATCGCTCCGCCCGCGCTGCCCAGTGAATTGAAAGAGGTCGGTTCGGACGTCGTGCCCGCGATTCGCCCATTGGCATCGAGCGCGCCGGGATGGCCGGCCGCCGCGATGGAGCCGCGGCAAGCGGCGGCGCGGGTCATGACCGCCTCGCGCGAATGCGCGTGCTGCGCCAATCGCCTGCAAGTGAAAGCGCGCGTTGTCGCGGACGGCTCGGCGTCGGGCGCGGACCTGCCGTTTCCCGCGACGCCGACGGTCGCACTTGAACGCGACAGCGGCACCGTGCCGGTGATCGAAGTCGAGGCGAACGTCCCATTTCCGGTTTCGCCGACCGCGCTGGCAAGCGAGCTGACGAAATAACCTCGCGGATTTTATTTGGGCGGTTCGCTGATCAGACCGAACTGAGCGCCGAGGCTGAACTGAAGGATGTTGTTCAGGATTTTTTCGGTCTGCCTTGGGTACTCCGCGGTGTAGGGCGTTACGGCGAAGGTGTAATCCACCATCCCCGATACGACGAGGAGCAGGCGGTCGGTGGGAAGGTGCATCCCGCCGAACTCAAGCCCCACGAAGCCGATCCACGCGGGCCCGAATTCCGAAAAATCGCTCGCGCGCGAGATGTCCGACCGGATCACGCCGGCGCGAAAATTTCCGAACGGGTAAGCGGGCAGGATGTCATCCCAAGGACGAACGCCCCATTTGCCGCGCGCGTAATAATCGGCGTATCCGAAACGGAAGATGCCGGCGTACTCGCGAAATCGGACCGCCGCGTTCTTGCTGCTGACGCCGGGAGTCTGGAACTCGCCGCCGTAATCCCGATACTGGCCGGTCAGGCCGATGACGAGGTTGTTGTCGAAAATGTGCGTCCACGTGACGCCCGGAAAAAGCCCGACCCCGGATTTGCCGAACAACGCATACGTCGCGGTATCGTTCGGCGTTTCGATCGACCATTGCAGATCGGACGAACCCGCGATCGCGAGTTGCAGGTCGATGGTAAGGGCGTTCGCGCCGGCAAAAGCGCGAGCGGGAAGGATGATCGCGAACAGAAGCGCGGCGGCGCCAAGCGCGCGGGTGCTCCGGGCGAAAATCACAAGCGCGATCGCCGGGCGGGGATTACGGATTTGATCATCCGCGCGATGCAATCGGCAAACGGGCCGTGCTGTCAAGCAAGCGGGGGCGACGCCTGATGAGAAGCGCGCGGTTTGCCCATCGTGTCGTCGCGCAGCGCGGGCTGTCGAGCCTTTTGAAGTGGCAGCTTGGACGTTACGAAAAAGATCCGCATCGCGATCGCCCGCGTTGGCCCGAGATCCCGGTGCGTTTTGATACCGCCACGGTGCTGGAGTCGATCGGCGAAGCGCCGGCGGCCGTCTGGTTCGGCCATGCATCGGTGCTCTTGCGTCTCGGGGGAATGAAGATTCTCGTCGACCCGATCGAGGGCGACGCGCTGTTCGTGCCGCGGCGCGCCCCGAAGGCGCCGATCTTCGATCTCGTCCCCCGGCCGGATGCCATCCTCATCACGCACAATCACTACGACCACATGTGCGGTAAGACGCTGACACGCTTCGACCGTATGACGCCGATCGTCGTGCCGCACGGCCTCGCGCCGTGGTTTTCGCGGCGCGGGTTCGTCAACGTGCGCGAGCTCGACTGGTGGGACGAAGTGCGCGCCGGGGATGCGCGAATCACGCTGACGCCCGCCCGTCATTGGTCCAAGCGCACGATCTTCGATACGAACGACACGTTGTGGGGCGGATTCGTCATCGAGGCCGGCGGCAAGCGCGCGTACCACGCGGGCGATACGGGGTGGCAGGACGAATTTCACGAGATCGGCAAACGCCTCGGGCCGATGGACGTCGCGCTTGTGCCGATCGGCGCTTACGCGCCGCGCTGGTTCATGGAGCCGGCGCATATGCAGCCGGCCGAAGCGCTCGACGCGGCCGACGCCGTCGGCGCGCGGCTCATCGTACCGATCCACTTCGGCACGTTCACGCTCTCGGACGAGCCGCTGACCGAACCGCCCGCGTGGACGGAGCAGATCGCGAAAGAGCGCGGCGAGCGCCGCCTGCGCATCCTGCCGATCGGCGGCGTCGTGTCGTTCTAAGCCGGGATCGCCAGCTCGCCGGCCTCGACGCGCTCCCACTCCGGTGACAGGCGCCGCAGCTTGGCCACGGTGTCGGCAAGCGTCTCGACAACCGCGTCGATGTCCTCGCCTGTCGTATCGTGCCCGAGCGACAGACGGATGCCGCCGCGCGCGAGCGCCTTCGGTACGCCCATCGCCGTCAGCACGTGGCTGATTTCAAGGCTCCCCGAAGTGCACGCGCTGCCGGAGGACGCGGCGATACCGGCAAGATCGAGAGCTGTCAGGATCGCCTCGCTGTCGAGAAACGGAACGCAAACGTGCAGCGTGTTGTCGGTGCACGTTGCGGGATCGGTCGTGACGATGACGTGCTCGACGCGCGTGACGATCTGCCCGGCGAGCCCGTCCCGTAACGCGCGAAGCCGCGTCGCCTCCGCGTCCATGCTCGCGAGCGCAAGCTCCATCGCGCGGCCGAAGCCGACGATGGCCGGCGTGTTCAGCGTGCCGGCACGACGGTCGCGCTCCTGCGGCCCGCCGACCATGTGCGGCACAAGCTCCACGCCCTTGCGTACGTACAGCAGCCCCACGCCCTTGGGTCCGTGCAGCTTGTGCGCCGACGCGGCTAACAGATCGACGTTGAGCGCCGCGACATCGATCGGCGTCTTGCCCGCGGTCTGCACGGCGTCCGTGTGAAACAGCGCGCCGCGCTCGCGCGCGATCCGGCCGACCTCGGGGATGGGCTGCATGGTGCCGATTTCGTTGTTGGCGTGCATCACGGAAACGAGCACCGTATCCTCGCGCATTGCCTCGGCGACGGCTTGCGGATCGATCACGCCCGATCGACCGACGCCAACGCGCGTCACCTCGAACCCCTCACGCTCGAGCACATCGCACGAACGCAGCACGCAACGATGCTCGATGGCCGTCGTCACGATGTGCCGCCCGCGAACCTTTGCCGCGCGCGCCGCGCCCTGGATCGCGAGATTGTTCGACTCGGTGCCGCCGGAGGTGAACACGATCTCGTGCGGGCTCGCCGCGCCGATCGCGGCGGCCAGCGTCTCGCGCGCTGCGTCCACCGCGCGGCGGCACGGCGTGCCGAACTGGTGGACGCTCGAAGGGTTGCCGTAGTGCTCCGTGAAAAACGGCATCATCGCGTCGAGCACGCGCGGATCAAGCCGCGTGGTGGCGTTGTTGTCCAGAAAGATGCGTCTCATGTCCTGTCCCGGCGCCCCAAAAAATGCATAGGAACCGCGACCGTTAGGGAGCGGGTCTGCTTCATGAAAAACGCCGACCCGGGGCCGGCGGATACGCGTATCATCCGCGCCGGGCGGTAGATGTCAACGGAAAAATCGCGTCAAGCGATGCCAGAGCCGCGGCCGTCAGGAAGCGGGCACGTGGCCGAACTGGAGTTCAGCGCTCCCAGGCGGGTTGCGATGACCTTTCAGACTTTCAGACTTCCAGACTTTCAGCCTCCCCGCCTCACTTCTCCCACATCTCGGGGAACAACCACCACAGAAGCGGACGCCCGGCGTAGCCCGACAACTCCACGAAGCCCGCGCCACCGACCGGCAGACCTTCGCGTTCGCCGTCGATGAACACCAGCCCCTCCCAGTAGTTCCACATGGGGTTTTCCATCTCGGCGTCGTCGATCATCGACGTGAGCGTCACGTCGATGTCGAGCATGGGCACGGCAAGGCGCCAGTCCATCGGATAGGTCGCGCCGGTGTTCGGGCTCGTCCATTCGGAAAGCGACGCGATTTCGACGTCCTCCATGCGCAACGCCACCTGGTCGCCCTCGGGCGTCACGTAGGTTCCCGACGCGAGATCCCAGACGGAAGGGTCCGCTTCGTCGCCGCGAAAAACGAAAAACATCAGTTCGCCGCCGTCGTCCATCTGAAGCGAGAACCAGTCCCATCCGATCAAGACGAACGGATTGAAGTTTCCCCACTGGTGATCCATCCATCCTTCGCCGGTGACGGCTATCGGACCGTCGCCGCGGTCGATTTCGCCCTCGACCGCAAGGCGCATCCGGGAATAGTAAAACGAATCAGTGGCCCGCGAGCTCATGCGAATGATGCCGTTGCCGCCGTGATAGGTCGGCCCTTGCGTGTCGGTCAGCGTCAGGTCGAACGAATGGCCGGGCGTCGCGCCAAGCAGGCGATAGACAAAGTCCAGGCCGCGCGTAACGGACGCGTCGCGGCTCAACAGATTCAGTTGCTCCGGATCGCGATCGGCCCAGCCGAAATCGAGCCAGACGGCCTCGGTGTGCTCGCCGGTGACTTCGTCGAGCACCGCGACGTTGATCATCCACGCGGGGAGGCGAAACAGCGACGCGCCGTAGAAAAATGTGAGTTCGAAACCGAATGCGTTGCCGTCCTCGTCAAACGCGTTGCCGGTCCAGTACCACCACTCGATCATGTCCTGATGCGGCGACTCGTCCGCCGGAAAATCGATGAACGTCTCGACGCACGCGCCGAAATTGCAGTAGGTCCACTTGCCGCACGGATCGCCGGCGACCCATTCCCCATCCACGCAACGCACGGGATTATCCGCCTCGTCGCAAAACGCGTCGCCGTCCTCGCACGCCGCGTCGTCGTCATCGGAAGCGTCGTCATCCGCGACGTCGTCATCGGCCGCGTCATCGTCCGAGTCATCGTCCGCGACATCGGCGCCGGTCTCATCGACGGTCTCGTGCTGCGTGCATCCAACAAGCGCCGCGAATATCGCGACGCACAAACACGCCAAACCGAATTTCCGCAAATTCCGCATCGTCCTCTCCGGCTGTTCGAACGTGCTCGGGCAGGCATTTCCCAAAGCGCGGCGGGAGAGGGTATTCGGAGATGCAAAAATTGCCAAGGCGGTGACGATGCGCGAAGATTCAATGCGACTTGAAAGGTCCGATCGTTTATTTATGAAGATCGCACCGTTCAATGAGGGTGGGTGTATGCGCGTTTCCGGAAATTCCGTGCGCGCCGAGATGCGGAGAAAACCCGCGCGCCGCTTCCTTGTGTTTTTTGCGCTCTTCCTGTCTCTCATGCTGATCCTCGCGCTCCCCGGCTGCTCGTGCGGCGATGATGACGACTCGGCCGGCGACGGGATCGCGGACGACGACTCGGGTTTCGATGACGACGCAGACGATGACGACTCCGCGCTTGACGACGATGCGGGAGATGATGATTCGGACGACGACGATGACGCCCACGACGATGACGCGGACGACGATTCCGCTTTCGACGACGATGCGGGCGATGACGATTCGTCCGGCGATGACGACGCGGACGACGACGATTCATCAGACGATGACACGTTCGACGACGACAGCACGGACGACGACACGGTTGCGCGCCCGTATGATGAAGACCTCTCAGAGCATTGCGTCGAACTGCCGGACGATGTCGTCGATCTTGGCTTGACGGAGTTATCGCCGTTTCAGCCCGGATGCCCGGATTCCTTCGTCTCCGAGGATGGCATCGAGATTTGCGTCGTGCGTGGCAGCGGCGTCCGCACACTGAACCTCGTTCTGGAAGGCGATGTCGTCGTCGATTCCCAGGGAAACGTCCACGTCATCACGACCTACGGCCGTGATTTGCG
>JAIOHV010000173.1 GCA_019912885.1 bacterium | reverse complement strand
GCTCTCGCCCCCGGCCCCCGCGAGGTACGCCGCGCGCCCGGCGCGAACGCCGAGCGCGAACGCCCGCGCCATGCCCGTCGGATCGTCGGCGATCGCGATCGCCGTGTTGACGAGCACCGCGCCGGCGCCCATCTCCATCGCCTCGGCCGCGTGCGACGGCGCGCCCAGCCCCGCGTCCACGACAACGGGCACGCCCGCCTGCTCGATGATGATCGCGATCTGCTCGCGCGTCTTCAGGCCGCGATTGCTGCCGATCGGCGCGGCCAGCGGCATCACCGTGGCGCATCCCGCGTCTTCCAGATGCCGGGCGAGGATCGGATCGGCGTTCATGTAGGGCAACACCGTGAAACCAAGCTTTACCAGTTCCACCGCGGCCTTCAGCGTCTCCACCGGATCGGGCAACAGGTAATTCGGTTCGGGAGTCACTTCGAGCTTGATCCAGGTGTACCCGCCGGCCGCCCGAGCCAGTTTGGCAAGGCGAACCGCCTCCGCCGCGTCGCGCGCGCCGGACGTATTCGGCAGGATGCGATAGCGGCTCGTATCCAGCGCGCTCATCATCAAGTCGTCCGGCTGCGTCAGATCGACGCGACGCAATGCCACCGTGACAAGCTCCGACTCCGACGCCGCGACCGCCTCGGCCATCGCCTGGGGGCTTGAGAACTTGCCGGTGCCGAGCAAAAGGCGCGAGCCGAATTTTTCGCCCGCGATGACGAGCGTGTCGTCGCCGGCGTCAGTCATCTCAACCTCCGCCCACGAAGCGGACGATCTCGAGGCGGTCGCCGTTTTCGAGGCGGCACGCTCGCGGTTCGTCCTCGACCAACTCGCCGTTGCGCTCGACGGCGATGTGCGTCGCGGGGATGGATAGCTGCGCGAGGACGTCCTCGAGCGTCGCTTCGTCCGCGATGGAAAGATTCTCGCCGTTCACGCGCAGCAGCATGGAGACGCCCTACCCGTTCGCGCCGCCGGCCGCGGCGGGCGCTTCGTCCGGTTCGCCGCCCGCCTCGTCGAAGGCCGCGTGCGCGTCCTGGCTGATGCGATAGGCGCAAAACGACGGCCCGCACATCGAGCAGAAGTGCGCGCTTTTGGCGCCGTCGGCCGGGAGCGTTTCATCGTGATAGCGCCGCGCGGTGCCGGGATCGAGAGCCAGGTTGAACTGATCCTCCCAGCGGAACTCGTAACGCGCCCGTGTGAGAACGTCGTCCCACTCCTGCGCGCCCGGGTGGCCCTTGGCGACATCCGCCGCGTGCGCCGCGATCTTGTAGGCGATGACGCCCGCTTTCACATCCTGCTTGTTCGGCAGCCCCAGGTGCTCTTTCGGCGTGACGTAGCAGAGCATCGCCGTGCCGTACCAGCCGATCATCGCCGCGCCGATCGCGCTCGTGATGTGGTCGTATCCCGGCGCGATGTCGGTCGTTAGCGGGCCGAGAGTGTAGAACGGCGCTTCGTGGCAAATCTCCATCTGCAATTCGACGTTCTCGCGGATCTTGTTCATCGGCACGTGGCCCGGCCCTTCGATCATGACCTGCACGTCGTGCACCCACGCCTTTTGCGTAAGCTCCCCGAGGGTCCGCAATTCCGCGAACTGCGCCGCGTCGTTCGCATCGGCGATACCGCCGGGACGCAGTCCGTCGCCAAGGGAAAACGCGACATCGTATTTCTTCAAAAGCTCGCAGATGCGCTCGAATTCCGTGTACAGGAAGTTTTCGCGCTCCTTGATTTGCGTCCAATGCGCGAGAATCGATCCGCCGCGGCTGACGATGCCGATGAGGCGTTTACGCGTCAGGGGGATGTAGTCCTTCAGCACACCGGCGTGGATCGTGAAATAATCGACGCCCTGCTCGCACTGCTCGACGAGCGTGTCCATATACACGTCGATATCGAGCTTCTCGATCCGGCCTTTCACCTTTTCGAGCGCCTGGTAAATCGGCACCGTGCCGATCGGCACCGGCGCGTTGCGCAGGATCCACTCGCGCGTCTCATGGATGTTCCGTCCGGTGGACAGGTCCATCACGGTGTCCGCGCCCCAGGTCGTCGCCCACTTAAGCTTTTCCACCTCCTCCTCGATCGAGGAGGAAACCGCCGAGTTGCCGATGTTGGCATTGATCTTCACGAGGAAATTACGGCCGATAATCATCGGCTCGCTTTCCGGGTGGTTCACATTCGCCGGGATGATTGCCCGCCCCGCGGCCACCTCCGAACGCACGAATTCCGCCTCGACGTTTTCGCGGATCGCGATGTACCGCATTTCGTCGGTGATTCGCCCCGCGCGAGCGTGGTGCATCTGCGTCACGTTGTGGGCGCCGAAGGCGTCGCGGCGCGCCTCGATCCACGGCTTGCGGAGCCGGGGCAGCCCGTCGCGCGGGTCGCAGCCCGCGGGGCCGCTCGTATCGTACGCGCGAAACGCCGGCTTGCCGCCGGTCAGCCGGATTTCCCGAAACGGCACGGCCAGGCCGTCCCGTTTCTCGTAAATCTTGGCGGATTCTGGAAAATGGTCGCCGGCGGTGCCGCATGCGTGCGTCACGTCGCCGTTGACGGGATTAGATGTCGGGGAAAGCTTGTCGGCCATTGTCGTCCTTCCTACGCCGGCATGACCCGGATCAGGTTCCGCGGGTGTGATCTCAGCCCTCGCGGCCGTTCGCGAGGACACCCCGAGCGACGGTGCGAACGCTATCATCCGGTGCGGCGGAGGGTCAACAACGGCCGGCATCGTGGGTGTGTCATTCGTGAAAAACGTCAGCCTTCCCCACGTTCCCGCCGCGCCGGTGCGCGGCGAAACCCGGCGTGCCTTCCGGGCGGCGCCGCGGGCAACGCGGCGATTTCCTTTCCGACTTACTTTCAGGAAGTTCACTTAACATATTGATTTTGTTTAATTTATTGCCGACCATCCCCGTTCGATCACCGAAAAACATCCTTTGACAAAGCTCACAAATATCTGGTATGAACCGCGCCAAAGACGGTTGAGGAGGCGTCGCCCCGGAGCGGCTGACGTTTACCCTCATTTCCGTAATCTGGGAGGAACGCATGTTTAAGGTTAAATCGCTGGTGCTCCTGACGATGGCGGCCGCCCTGATCTTCGCGGCGGGCTGCGACGAAGCGACGGAGGACGCGCTGGAAGCGGCCACGGGTTACGATTTCGTGCTCGACGAAGGCGAGGCGGGCGCGGACACGCCGGACGGCTGGGTGTTCATGTTCGGTATCAACTTCGAGGGCGATGAGGCCGAGGCCCTGGACCAGGACTTCGAGGTGGACCTGAGCCTGCTCGAGGATCTGCTGGATCTGGACTCGATCACGCAGATGATCGCGTTCGCCAAGGTCGAGGACGTCGCCGGATACGGCAACCGTCTTCGCTACGCGAACAAGGTCGTTATCGACGACGGCAAGCTGAAGCTCGATTCCGAGTCCCGCGAGATTCTTGGGGATTCGATCGGATCGTCCGGTTCCGGCCTGTACGTCGCGTATTTCGCGGAAGAGCAGAACGGTTTTGTGAGCGGCTCGGTGAAGGACTGCGACGGCAACAAGAAAGCCGATATTCTCGTTGTCGCCAACGAAGGCCCCTTCTTCACCTATACCGCGGATGACGGCAGCTACGCGCTTCCCGCGCTTGGCGACACGCCCGTCAACGTCAATTTCTCCGACGGCGACGACTGCCAGGGCGACGATTCGATGCCCTGCACGGATCCCGAGGAGAACCCGAACCCGAAGGACGAGACGACGGGTGAAGATTCGACGCCTCCGAGCGAGGATTTCCCGGACGGCACAAGCGACGTCGAAGGCGGCGAGAGCGAGATGGAAGAGCCGGGCGACGACGACGCGGCGCCGGACGGCGACTGCATCGACTTCGCCGGCGGCGAAGCGTCGTTCAACTGGGACTTCAGCTCCGGCTGCGACCAAGGCTTCTTCGGCGTGTCCGACGAAGGCTACGACGCCCTGTTCCCCGACGGCGACAGCGGCAACTACCTGTTCGCCTCAAGCGGCGGCAGCAGCGTCCAGAGCTGCACGCTGACCCTTTCGGTCGCCGTGCCCGAAGGCGCGACCTCCGTCGAGGTGAGCTACAACTTCGCGAGCCAGGAATACGCGGAGTGGGTCGGCAGCGCGTACAACGACGTCTTCACGTTCATCGTGCAGGGCGCGCCGGAGTACGTCGTCAACCGCACGGTCAACGAAATCGCGACCAACGAAGACTGGATCGACATTCCCGCCGCGGCGGAAGAGATCGCGAGCATCGCGACCTCCGACGACGCGCAGTGGAACGATACCGGCAAGGTGTTTGACGGCTCCCTGCGCTGGGACGACAGCGCCGACGACAATCCGCGCGGTGAGCCCGAAGACGACAACGTCGGCAAGACGGCGAGCGCCGAGCTTCCCGCCGGCCAGTCCACGGTTACGCTCATCATGACCGTCAGCGACGTCGCCGACGCCTACTGGGATTCCGTCGGCCTCGTTGACTGGATCTGCTTCAACTAGAAAAAACGCCAGGTCAAAAGGCGCGGCCCTGCTCCAGGCAGGGCCGCGCTTTTTTTTGCCGCCTCGCATCGGGGGGCTCGTCAGGGCCGCGCATCAGCAATCAGGGTGGCGGTAGCCGCGATGCCGGGGCGGTATCAACCGCGCACTTCGTCGCGCCCCTGGCGCGACTTCGTTTGCGGCCCTGACATCGCCGAGGGCCGCTTTCTTAGAACATCGGCTTGAGCCCCAGGTGCCGCGCGATGACGATGCGCTGGATCTCGCTTGTGCCCTCGCCGATCTCCAGGATGCGCTGGTCGCGGTAGAAGCGCTCGACGTCGAACTCCTTCATCAGCCCGTATCCGCCGTGGATCTGCACCGCCGCGTGCGCGACGCGCTTGAAGACCTCCGAGCAATAGAGCTTCGCCATCGCCGCTTCCTTGGCGAACGGCTGTTCGGCGTCTCGCAGCCAGGCCGCCTTGTAGAGCAGCCAGCGCGCCGCCTCGATCTCCACGGCCATGTCCGCAACCTTGAACGCAATCGCCTGAAAGCTGCTGATCGGCTTGCCGAACTGAATACGCTGCTGCGAGTAATTCAGGGCCATCTCAAACGCGCCCTGTGCGCCGCCAAGACCCATCGCCGCGATGGACAAACGCCCCTGATCGAGCGTCGCCATCATCTGCTTGAAGCCCTCGCCGCGGCCGCCGAGCAGGTTTTCCTTCGGTACGCGGCAATCGTCGAAATAAAGCTGCCCCGTGTCGGACGCGCGCCACATCAGCTTGTTTTTCATCGGCTCGGCGCGGAAACCCGGCGTGCCGTGCGGCACGAGGATACAGGAAATTTCCGGCTTGCCGCTCGACTGCGTTCCGGTGACCGCCTGCACGACGCACACTCCCGCCAGCGGCGAGGAGGAGTTGGTGATGAATATCTTGCTGCCGTTGATCACCCAATGATCGCCTTCGAGCTTAGCGCGCGTGCGGCTGTGCGCGGCGTCGGAGCCGGCGTCCGGCTCGGTCAGTCCAAAGCTCGCGATGATCTCGCCGGTGCAAAGGCGCGGCAGCCACGCCTGGCGCTGCTCCTCGGTGCCATAATAGTAGATGAGGCCGATGCCGAGCGAATTCGCCGCCGCGACCGTCGCGGCGTGCGACCCGTCCACGCGGGCGAGTTCCTCGACGGCGATGACGTAGCTGAGGTACGGAAATCCGCTTCCGCCGTATTCCTCGGGGATCGTCATGCCGAAGAGCCCCATCGCGGCCATTTTTTTGGCCGTCTCCACCGAAAAACGTTCTTCGATGTCGAGGTCGCGCGCGACCGGGCGGATCTCCGTCTCGGCGAACAAGCGGATCTGGTCGCGCAGGATGCGCTGGTCTTCGGAAAGCTCCATGTTCAGCACGGGAGGACCCTTTCTACTCGGCGTTGGCCGAAGGCTTGGCGAGCACGTCGTTCAGCGTCTTGTCCGGCTCCACCCACTCGATGCGAAAAAGATTCTTGCGGATCGGCGCCGCGAGGTTCGGGTCGCCGTATTTGAGGATCATGTTCATGAGCGCGATGTCGGTCTTGTCGCGGCGCGGAAACTGATCGACGCGGTAGTGCCTCCCCACGAATCGCTTGGCGTGGATGCGCAGGAAATTCGAAAGCCGGATGAGCTGCTCGTCCTGGACGTTCACGTGATTTTCGTCGCGGAAATAGCGCTCGGCGGCTGTCTCGAGCTGGGCGGTCAGGTTTTCCGGCGTATAGGGCTCGCGCGCAAGCCGTGGCCCGCCGATCGTGCCCTTGGAGATCGCGAATACGAAATACGGCTCGGCCAGGTCCGGAAGGATATCGCCCTCGATGCGCGAGAGCGTCACGTCGCCGACCGGCGAGTCGAACTCCTCCCGCCACGCCCCTTCGATATTCATCGGAGAGGACTCCGGATAGCGTGAATAGCCCTCTTTCGGTGGGATCGGGTAGTTGTCGATCACGACGCGAAGCACGAGCGCGTTGTGGACGTTGATCCAGAACGCCCGCTTCTGGTCCTTCGTGAAGACCTCGTAGTCGTCGTCGTCGAGCTTGTCGACGGCCTTCACGAAATCGTCGAGCCCTTCGCGGCCAAGCTTGAGCCCCGCGTAGTTCACGCGCCCGTTGTCCGTGACGAATTTCTGCAGCACCGCGCCGTAGTCCGCGTAGGTGTGATCCCAATCCGGATCGGCGATCGCGGGCGGGGCCGCGAAGGTCAGAAGGATGAGCGCGGTAAGAATCCGCGCGGTCGAAGTCCGGCGCAATATCATCATCGACTCCCGATTGTCGTTGCGTGGCAGATGAGCGATTCGTTTTTCGTGGCAAACGCGCGGAAAATCAAGCGGCGTCACGCCACGCGCACCGGGCGAAACCCCACCGCGTCCGCCGCGCAGAAGATGTAGCGCACGCCGTTGCGTTCACCCTCGAACGCCAGATCCTTGTCCGGCCCGTGATAGTGGCCATAAACGACCGTGTGCGCTCCGAATTCCTCGATGATGTCCGAAAAGCCCACGGCGTCGCGGCCCTTCACCACCGGCGGATAATGCAGCATGACGATGATTGGCCATCCGGGCGCGACCTTCTCGAACGAAAGGCGAAGCCGCTGCCGCTCGCGTTCGAAAACCTTTTCATCCGCGAGCACGTTCATCGAATAACCGGGGATCGGCAGATCCCATCCGCGCGTGCCGCACACCGCGAAGCCCTCCACGATCGTTGCGTCGTGCTGCAGTACGTGAATTGACGCGGGCACGCGTTTTCGGAGCTGCCCGATTTTCACCCACCAGGAATCGTGGTTGCCGCGGATCATCACCTTCCTGCCCGGCAGGCGATCGATGAATTCGAGATCGGGCATGGCCTCGTCGAGCGTCATGCCCCAGGAAATATCGCCCGCGACAAGGACGGTATCCTCCGGGGCGACCGTTTCGCGCCAGGCCGCCTCGATCTTCGCGGGGTGGTCGCGCCAGACCTCGCCGAATATGTCCATCGGCTTGTCCACCGCGAATCCCAGATGCAAATCGGCAAGAGCCCAGATCGCCACGCGACACCTCCGCCGCATGTTGTAGCACGAACGCGTAACAGCGCGGGATGGTGGAACGGTGGGACGGCGCGAAGGCTGGAAGGTCCGCCGCAAAGCTGTTAGACACGAATGTCGTGCATTTTCGCCAGCATTTTTTGGGGTCGCGAACGGGTATGCGGTTGGGGAAGGGTTTGACATCAGGCGAGGCGGGATCCTTCGCTTCGCTCAGGATGACAAGACGCGCCTTGACGGCGCGTCGCATGTCCGTGCACGACGCGACGATGCGAGGGACGCACCGATTTGGCGAATGGTGCCGGACGTTGCGAGGGACGCACCGATTTGGCGAATGGCGCGGGACGGTGCGCGGGACGCGCCGATGCGGCGAATGGTGCGGGGCGGCGCGCGCCGGCGTTCCAGCCTTCCGGTCTTTCCTCCTTTCGGTCTTTATTCTTGTAATCGCCACGGCGCTTTTCCCTGCCGGCGCCTTCGCCGCGTCGATTTACGAAGCCGGGTACGATTGGAAGACGATCGCGACGGAGAATTTCGAGATCATCTATTACGAGGGCGAGGAATTTCTGGCGAAGAAGGCCGCGATCGTCGCCGAGGATGTTTTCCCCGCTCTGACGCAAAAACTGCGCTGGGTCCCGCGAGAGAAAATCCGCATCGTCCTTGCCGACTCGCTCGACGACACGAACGGCTATTCCACGCAGCAGCCCTGGAACACCATTCGCATCTTCGCCGCGCTGCCCCATTCGGAAGACCGCCTCGACTACTACGACGACTGGATGCGCACCATCATCACGCACGAGATGACGCACGCCATCCACATCGACAGCGTGCGCGCGATCCCCGCCGGATTGCGTTTCGTATTCGGCCGCGCGTTCTTTTTGCAGCACATCCAGCCGGTGTTCATGATCGAGGGCCTCGCCGTTCACGAGGAAACGGACCTCACGACCAAGGGGCGCAATCGTTCGACTACCTCCGACATGATCATCCGCGCCGCCGCTCTCGAAGGACGTTTTCCGGGGCTCGACCGCGCGTCGTTTTTCCCGCGCACCTGGCCGGGCGGCGCGGTCCCGTACATCTTCGGCGGCGAATTTCACGAATACCTCGCGAACCGCTTTGGCGACGACACGCTTGGCGATTATGCGTGGAAGCACGCGGGCCAGATCTGGCCGTTCCTGTTCGACACGAACGCCAAAAGCACGTTCGCGCACCACACGCTCGACGAGTTGTGGAGCGACTGGCGATACGAAGCGACGTTCGCGTATCAGGCGCAGTACCGCGTGCTTGTCGAGGAGGGTCTCACCGCAACGCGCGCGCTGACCGACTCGGGATTCCAGCATGGACGGCCGCGTTTTCTCGATAACGACACGGTGCTCGTCGAAACGAACGACGGGCGACGAAAGGGGCGGATCGAGGCGATCGATCTTCCGTCGGGGCAAAGCCGAACGGTCGAAGGCGCCGGCATCTTGCGCGGCATGGCCGTCGTCCCCGGAACGCGCAAGATCGTGTACGCCTCCGCCGGCCCGGACAACCCCTGGACGACGCACCACGATCTCTACATCCACGACCCCGACAAGCTGATCGACCGGCGGCTCACGCGCGGCGAGCGCGTACGTGACCCGGACGTCCACCCGGACGGGACGTGGGTCGTGGCGATCGCGCAAAAGGACGCGGCGTCCAAGATTGTGCGCGTCGATCTTGAAACCGGCGAACTCGCTGACCTCACGTCATTTGACCGCTTCACGCATCCGGTGCATCTGTCCGAGCCGGCGTTTTCGCCCGACGGGGAGACGATCGCGCTATCGGTCTGGCACGAAGACGGCAACCGCGACATCTTTCTGTTCGATTGGCGAAGCGGTGCGTTCGAGCGCGTCACGGACGCGTCCTCGCGTGATGTCGATCCGGTATTTTCGCCCGACGGCAAGACGCTGTATTTCGTCTCCGATGCGAGCGGCATCCATAATGTGTACGCGCTCGATCTTGCGTCGCGCCGGCTCGCGCGCGTGACGAACGTCGTCAACGGCGCGTTTTACCCGACGCCTTCGCCTGACGGAAAACGCCTCGCGATGATCCAGTACTCCGCGCGGGGATTCGATCTGCACGTGATGAATCTCGCCGACGCCGACGGCCGCGGAGAGGGCGTCGTCCGCCCGCGGTCCAACGCCATCCGACCGGGCGGCGTCACGGCCGGGCTCGAGGATCGTGCGCGCGAGTCGGACCCGGCCATCGAGCTTTATTCGCCGTGGAGCACGCTGCGCCCGTCGTACTGGATGCCGAACTACTCGTTGGCGTGGTTCGGCGAGCGGACCATCAGCTCGCTCGGATTGCAAACCTCCGGCATCGATTCCATCGGCCGGCACTCGTACGCGGTCGATCTGAACTACCGATTCGAGCGCGGGTTCCTGTCGGGCGCCGTCGCGTACGCCTACGACCGGTTCCGCCCGACGCTCCGCGCAAGCGCCTCGCGCATCGGCCTCGACTACGGCAACATCGCGGAAGACGAAACCGGCGACACGCACAATTTCTTTCTGCTTCGCAACGCGGCGGCCGCCGGCGCGTCGTATCTATTCACGGACGAGTTCTCCGTCTTCGGCAACTTTCTCGTGCAATATTTCGAGCGCGACACGCAGATCGATGAGCCGCGAAATCGCCTGCCGGAAGAAGGCATCATGTCCGGTCCGCGCGCCGGTGTCGTATTTTCGAATGCCGAAGGCTATCAGCTCTCCGTCGCGCCGGAAAACGGCGGTGTGTACATCGCCTCCGTCGCGGCCGACAACCGCGTTTTCGGATCCGAATACGACGTGGCGTCCGCGATCCTCGCGCTTCGCCAGTTCGTGTCGATTCCGTGGCGCAACAATGTCCTTGACCTGCGATTGTTCGCCGGCGCCGCGCAGGGAGACGAACTCTACCGCACGCCCTTTCGCATCGGCGGATACACCCAGGAAGACCTCACCGCGCAGACGGCGACGAACACCTTTTTCCTGCGCGGATTCGCACCCGGCGATTTGCGCGGCGAGCGGGCCGCGGTCGGCAGCATCGACTACCGAGCGCCGCTTTGGTATCAGCAGACCGGCTTCAGCACGCAGCCGATTTACTTCGACACCCTGTCCGCGAGCGTTTACGCGAACGCGGGCAAGGCCTGGATGGGCGAACTTGACGTGAACGATCCCGGCGAAATTTACGAGGCATACGGGTTCGAGCTGATCCAGTCGCTCGGCCTCGCGTATTACTACAACGTCGCGCTGCGTTTCGTTTACGCGCACGCGCCTGATCGCAAGAATCCGGACGTATTCTTTTTCGGCGTCGGAGGCCTTTTCTGATGGCAACGCGCGAGGCCGTCCTGTTCGTGAAGCGCGCGTTTTCGGCCATTGCGGTCATCGCGGTCGTGCCCGTCTTTTTTGTCGGCGGGATCTTCGTGCTGCAAGGCGACGCGGATTTTCGCCGCGTGCTCTCCGACGAAGACCGCGAGGTTCTCGCGGCGGCGGCCTGGTCCGGATTCACGACCGCCCCGCCGGAGCGCTCCGTGCCCTCCACGTCCGATACCGAATTCATCATCGTCGCCTTCCACGCGGGTACGCGCGCGGATCGGCCGTTCATGGGCGCCGTGAGGGCCGAAGCCGATCTCGCGCCGCTTGTCGCGCGCCTCTCGCAAGAGCTGACCGCGCTCTGGAAACGCAAGATCGACGTGACACCCGAGGCGATCTCCGTGCACCTGGCGCGCGGCGTCTCGCGCGTGTGGATCGATTCGCTCGCGAGCGCGGGGCTGACCTACCAGACGGGCATCCACGGCCTGCTTCGCTGCGACGCCGAACATTGCCGCGCCCTGCCCGGCCCGGTGATTCACGCAAATGAGCTGCGTTTTGAACGCGCAATCAAGAACGTATCGGGCTCGAGCGCGCCGCTCATCCGCGACTTCGACCGCGGCGACGGGTTGTACACGTTCCTCGACGAAGGTCTCGTCACGCGCGCGTTCAACGAAAAGCCGCTGCCGCTTTATCGCGCATCGACGCTCGTCGAAAACCTATCGTCCGCGGACATCATCGAGGCGTGCAAAATCGGCGGCGATTTCCTCATCGGCATGCAAAAGGAAAACGGCAAGTGGTACTACGAATACAACGCCGGCCGCGATAAATACGACAAGAAGGACTACAACCTCCTGCGTCACGCGGGTACGACCTACGCGATGTACCAGCTCTTCGGCGCGACGGGCGAGCCGCGCTATCTCGCGAGCGCGGACAAGGGGCTCGCGTGGCTGAAGTCGGTCATCGAGGCGGACCCCAAGGACAAGGATCGCCTGTATGTCCGCGAGCCGCGGGCGATCAAGCTCGGCGGCGCGGGCCTTGCGCTGATGGCGTTCGTGGAAAAACACGGCGTCGCGAAATCAAACGGCGAGAATGATCGCTACATGGCGGGCCTCGCCCGGCACATCCTTCTTTCGCAAAACCGCGACGGCAGCCTTGCGAGCTATTACGGCGGCGTCCCGGGCGTGAAGGAGAAGAACCGGCGTTCGATCTATTACCCCGGCGAGGCGATGCTCGGCCTGATCCGCTATTACAAGATGCTCGAGCGCGAGGGCGGCGACGCGCGCCGGCCGGAGATCCTCGAAGCCGTTCGGTGCGCGGCGGATTACCTCATCAACGAGCGCTGGAACATGCTGGGGCTGCGTTTCAACGTTCCGCCGGACGCGTGGCTGATGCTGGCGCTCGATGAACTGCATTCGGTCGATCCCAGGCCGGAGTACGCCGAATACGCGTTCGCGATCGCGGACGGCATTGGCGCGGATCAGTGGATCCGCTTCCTGCCGCCGCGCGACTACGCGGGCGGCTACTATCCCGTGCCGCCGGCGGTCACGCCCGCGGGCTCGCGCTCGGAGGGCCTGACGGCGACGTGGCGCATCGCGCAGCGCATCGGCGACGAAAAGAAAATGAAGGAGCTGGAAACGATCATCATGCGCGCCGCGAAATTCCAGATCGGCGGCATGATCCGCCCCCAGTTCGCCGGCCTCTACCCGAACCCCAAACGCGCGCTTGGCGCGTTCCGCCACTCGCCCGTCCGCAACACCACGCGCATCGACTACAACCAGCACAACATTTCGGGCCTCTTGGTGGCGGCGGAAATCGTGAAATAATCCCACCCTGTTCGCCGCCCCCCGACTTGTCCTGGATCAAGACAAAATCGTCGTTTGTTCCTTGACGCGCCGCGTCTAGCTCCCTATGATTCGCCCCGCCGATGGGGAGCCGGACTCGCCCCAAGTCCCTTTCCAGAAACGATTTCACTGACAAGGCGTTTCGCCGCCGCCGGAAAACCGGCCGCGCGCCGCTACGGGAGCTGTACCCGTGCCTGACGCATCCCCCTATCCGAACCCGCGAGGCCGCCGTGGCTGACGGACCCCTTTGGCCGCTTCTGTTGTATGCCGGCATTGTGATCGGCCAGGCCGCCTTCATGATCGGCCTGTCGTTTTTTCTCGGCGGACGCCATCGCGAGGAACAGACCGGCGAGCCGTACGAATCCGGCATCGTTTCCACCGGCTCCGCGCGGGTACGTCTTAGCCAGCAGTACTACCTTGTCGCCATGTTCTTCGTGATCTTCGACCTCGAGGCCGTCTTTCTCTTCTCGTGGGCCGTGGCCGTCCGCGACCTGGGGTGGCTCGGCTTCGTCGAGGCGCTGATCTTCATCGTCATGCTTTTTGCCGGCCTGGTGTACCTCTGGAGGATCGGCGCGCTCGACTGGGGCCCGAAATCGCGGCTCGCGCGCCGGGAGGAAACATGACGAAGAAAAACGCGTTGGCGCCCGGCGCGACGCCCTACACCCTTGTGCCCGCGCACAGCTCGACCAAGGCCGCGTTCGCGGCGAACGATCCGTTCGTCATCGAAGCCGCGAAACAGAACGTCGTGTTCTCGCGCCTGCAAGATCTCATCGCCTGGGGACGCAAAAACTCCATGTGGCCGTTCGCGTTCGGCCTGTCCTGCTGTTTTGTTGAGATGGCGACGTCCATCACCTCCAAATTCGACGTTGCGCGCTTCGGCGCCGAGGTCATTCGCGGCACGCCGCGCGAGGCGGACCTGATGGTCATCGCCGGCACGCCGTTCATCAAGATGGCGCCGATCATCCGCCGCCTCTGGGAGCAGATGATGGAGCCCCGCTGGGTGATCTCGATGGGCTCGTGCGCGAACTCCGGCGGCATGTACGACATCTATAGCGTCGTTCAGGGCGTCGACAAAATCATGCCGGTCGATCTTTACGTTCCCGGCTGCCCGCCGCGCCCCGAGGCGTTTCTCGAAGGACTCGTCATGCTGCGCGAGCAGGTCGGGCGCGAGCGCCGGCCGCTGTCCTGGGTCGTCGGCGAGCAAGGCATCATCAAGCCAACGACGCCCTCGATGCGCGATCTCAAGCACGACTGGCGCGTCAAGGTCACCGACCTGCGTTCGCCGAAGGAAGTCTGATGGCGGCCGCCGAGCAAACCAACAACGTCATCGCCGAACTCGCCGGGAAATTCGGCGAGGACGCACTGACCCTGCAACCGACGGCCGATCACATTCCGACCGTGTGGCTTGCCGCGGACAAAATCGCCGAAGCGCTGCGCTTCCTGAAGGACGGCGTCGCCGGCGGCTACAAATACCTGTTCGATCTCACCGCCATCGACGAGCGCGTGCGCGTGCATCGCGAAGGCCAGCCCGACTCCGATTTCACCGTCGTCTATCATCTGGTTTCGTACGACCGAAACTCTGACGTCCGCGTGAAGGTGCCGCTGAAAGGCGACCACCCCTCGCTCGACTCCGCGACAAAGATCTGGCCGAACGCGAACTGGTACGAACGCGAGGTCTTCGACATGTTCGGCCTCAAGTTCAACGGCCACCCGCACCTGCGCCGTATCCTCATGCCGGAATATTGGGAAGGCCATCCGTTGCGCAAGGAGCACCCCGCGCGCGCGACCGAGATGGGCCCCTTCCAGCTTCCCGAGGACGAGGCGATCCGCCGCCAGGAGTCCATGCTCTTCAAGCCCGAGGATTGGGGCCTGACGACGTGGGAAGACGACCACGACTTCATGTTCCTGAACCTCGGGCCGCAGCACCCCGGGACGCACGGCATCATCCGCCTGATCCTTCAGCTCTCCGGCGAAGAGGTCGTGAACATGGTGCCGGATATCGGCTACCACCATCGCGGCGCCGAAAAGATGGGCGAACGCCAGAGCTGGCACACCTACATCCCCTACACCGACCGCATCGACTACCTGGGCGGCGTGCTGAACAACCACGCTTATTGCCTCACGGTCGAGCAGCTCGCGGGCATCGAATTGCCCGATCGCGCCAAGACAATCCGCATCATGATGTCGGAGCTGTTCCGCATCGCGAGCCACCTCGTGTGGTACGGAACCTTCGCGCAGGATCTCGGCGTGATGAGCCCGGTGTTCTACACGTTCAACGACCGTGAGCGCATCTTCGAGATGGTCGAGGCGATCTGCGGCGGACGCATGCACCCGAGCTGGTTTCGCATCGGCGGCGTCGCGCACGACCTTCCCCTGGGATGGGACAAGATGGTGCGCGCATTCGTCGAACGCATGCCCAAGCGCCTTGTCGAATACAACAAGATCGTCATGAAAAACAAAATGTTCCAGGCGCGCACCAAGGGCGTCGGCGCGTTCACGACCGAAGAGGCGATCGACTGGGGCCAGTCCGGTCCCGGCCTGCGCGCCACCGGCTTCGCGTGGGACATGCGCAAAAAGCGCCCCTATGGCGGATACGAAAATTTCGAGTTCGACATCCCCACGGCCGAGGGCGGCGACTGCTTCGCGCGCGCCGAGGTGCGTCTTGAGGAGATCAACCAGAGCCTGCGGATCGTGAAGCAGTGTCTTGAGAACATGCCGGCGGGCGATTACAAATCGCGCCATCCGCTGACGACGCCGCCCCTCAAGGACCGCACGATGCACGACATCGAAACCCTCATCACGCACTTCCTTTCCGTGAGCTGGGGGCCGGTCGTTCCGCCGGGCGAGGCGACGTTCATTTACGAGGCGAGCAAGGGGCACAACGCGTATTACTGCGTCAGCGACGGGAACACGATGTCGTACCGCACGCGCATCCGCACCCCGTCGTTCGCGCATATCCAGATGATGCCGCTGCTTTGCAAGGGCGCACTTGTTCCCGATGTTTTGGCGATTCTCGGCGCGCTCGATTTCGTGCTCGCCGACCTGGACCGATAGAGGACCCATGCTTTCCGCCAAGGACCGCGACGACATTCTTGAACACGCCGGACACTACGCCGATCCGCGCGCGGCGGGCATCGAATCGCTGAAGCTCGTGCAGGATCGCTACGGTTGGGTGTCCGACGATCACCTGAAGGAGGTTGCGGGCATCCTCGGCATGTCGCCGACCGAACTCGACTCGGTGGCGACGTTCTATAGCCTGGTGTACCGCAAGGCCGTCGGCAAATACGTCATCCTGCTTTGCGACAGCGTGAGTTGCTGGATCGTCGGCTATCGCGGCATCCGCAAGCATCTGCGCGAACGGCTCGGCATCGACCTCGGACAGACCACCGCGGACAACATGTTCACGCTGCTCACCGTGCCGTGCCTGGGTTGCTGCGACCGCGCGCCCGCGTTCATGGTGAATGAGGATCTGCACACGAACCTCACCCCGGATCGCGTGGACGAGATTCTCGAATCGTACCGGAAGAAAGGCGCGTGACGATGGAACGTCCGCTGACGAGCCGAATCCGCGAAGGCGAAGCGCCTTACGACTACGACGGTTTCCGCAAGGCCGGCGGCTACGAGGCCGCGGACAAGGTCCTTGCGATGGCGCCCGGCGACGTCGTGAAGGCCATCAAGGAATCCAATCTGCGCGGCCGCGGCGGCGCGGGCTTCCCCACGGGCATGAAGTGGAGCTTCGTGCCGATGGGCGAAAAGGCGCGCCGCCCCAAGTACCTGGTCGTCAACGGCGACGAGATGGAACCGGGCACCTTCAAGGACCGCGTGCTGCTCGAGGGCGATCCGCACGGCATGATCGAATCGATCATCTGCGCCGCGTACGCCATCGAGGCGGAAATCGCCTACATCTTCCTTCGGTGGGAGTACCGCCACGCCGCGCGGCTTTTGCACAAGGCCATCGCCGAGGCCGCCAACGCCGGCATGATCGGCAAGAACATCAAGGGCACCGGCTACAGTCTCGACATCTACCTGCACGCGAGCGCCGGGCGCTACATCTGCGGCGAGGAAACGGCGCTGCTCAATTCGCTTGAAGGCCGCCGCGCCAACCCGCGCGCCAAACCGCCCTTCCCGCAGTTCGTGGGCCTTTTCGGCAAGCCGACCATCGTCCAGAACGTCGAAACGCTCTACAACGTGCCGCACATCATTCTGAAGGGCGCCGACTGGTTCAAGGGCCTCTCGAAGACGGAGGACGGCGGCACGAAACTTTACGGCGTCTCGGGCAACGTCAAGACGCCCGGCTGCTGGGAGCTGCCGATGGGCACGCCCGTCCGTGAGATCCTCGAAGGCTACGCCGGCGGCATGAAGGATGGATACAAGTTTCGCGGCCTCCTGCCCGGCGGCGCGTCGACCGACTTCCTTGTCGAGGAGCACCTCGACCTGCCGATGGACTACAAAAACATCCAGGACGCCGGAAGCCGCATGGGCACCGGCACCATGATCGTCCTCGACGACAAGACGTGCCCCGTCGGCATGGTGCACAACCTGGAGCTTTTCTTCGCGCAGGAATCGTGCGGCTGGTGCACCCCCTGCCGCGACGGCCTCCCGCGCGTGCGCGACATCCTGAACGCGATGGAAAACGGCGAGGGCCTGCCCGACGATATCGAGACCTTGCAGGCGCATTCGCGCTGGCTCGGCCCGGGCATGACCTTCTGCGCGCTCGCGCCCGGAGCGGTCGAACCGCTGCAAAGCGCGATCAAATATTTCGGCGACGATTTCAAACGACACATTGACGAAAAACGGTGCCCCTGGAGCTAGGGAATGGCGAAGATCATTGTCGATAACGTTGAGGTCGAGGTGGACGGCGAGGACAACGTCCTTTCCGCCTGCCTGTCTCACGGACTGAACCTGCCCTACTTCTGCTGGCATCCGGCGTTGGGCTCGGTCGGCGCGTGCCGGCAGTGCGCCGTCAAGACCTACCGCGACGAAAACGACACGCGCGGCATGATCGTCATGTCGTGCATGACGCCGGTGCGCGACGGCATGCGCCTGTCGATCAAGGATGCCGACGCGACGAAATTCCGTGCCGAGGTCATCGAGTGGCTGATGCAAAGCCACCCGCACGATTGCCCGGTCTGCGACGAGGGCGGCGAATGCCACCTTCAGGACATGACCGTGATGACCGGTCACAACTACCGCAAGACGCGATTCCCCAAACGCACCTACCGCAATCAGAAGCTCGGGCCGTTCATCAACCACGAGATGAACCGCTGCATCCAGTGCTACCGGTGCGTGCGGTATTACAAGGACTACGCGGGCGGCAAGGATCTCGGCGCCTTCGCGTCGAAAAACCATACCTATTTCGGTCGCCACGAGGATGGCACGCTCGAAAGCGAGTTCGCCGGCAATCTCGTCGAGGTCTGCCCAACGGGCGTCTTCACCGACAAGACGCTCAAGCAGCACTACACCCGCAAGTGGGACCTGCAAATGGCGCCATCGGTGTGCCAGCATTGCTCCGTCGGATGCAACATCTCCGCGGGCGAACGCTACGGAACGCTGCGCCGCGTCGTGAACCGTTACAACAGCCACGTCAATAAATATTTCCTGTGCGACCGGGGACGCTTCGGCTACGAGTTCGTCAACAGCGAGGCGCGCATCCGCAAACCGGTGCTGCGCGCGGCCGCCGACGGCGTGGCCCTTTCCTCGCGCGACGACGTGCTCGCCGCGGTCGCCGAAACGCTCGGCGACCCTTCGCGCGTCGTCGGCATCGGCAGCCCGCGCGCGTCGCTCGAGGCGAACTTCGCGCTCAAGCGCCTGGTCGGCGACGAGCGCTTCTCGACCGGCATCTCCGCCGCGGAATCGCGCGCCGCCGCGAGCGCGATCGACGTGCTGCGCCGTTCGGGCGCGGCGCTGGCGTCGCTCGGCGAGATCGAGAAATGCGACGCCGCCATCGTGCTTGGCGACGATCCGACGCAGTTCGCGCCGCGTTTCGCGCTGGCTCTGCGTCAGTCGGTTCGCGTTCAACCTCTGGCCGCCGCGCGCGAACTCGATCTGCCCAAATGGCACGACCTCGCGCTGCGCGAGGCCATCCAGCAGGACCGCGGGCCGCTCTTCGTCGCCTCGCCCTGGCCCACGCGCCTGGACGACGTGGCGAGCGGCCGATTCATCGGCGCGCCGGCGGACATCGCACGCTTTGCTCATGCCGTCGCGACACGCGTGGCCAGCGGAACGGACACGGCGGGATTTGACGAAGCAACGCGCGACCGCATCACGAAGATCGCGCGCGACCTCAAGGACGCCGACGCGCCGCTCGTCGTCGCCAGCACCGGCCTTCTCAACGAATCGCTCATCAAGGCGGCGGGCGCCCTGGCCGCGGCGCTCGTGGCCGCGGGCAAACCCGCGCGCATCGCGATTGCGTTCGCCGAGTGCAATACCGTCGGCGTTTCGATGCTCGGCGGCATGGACGCGACGGCGGCCCTTGGGCGCGTGGCGGCCGGCGAGGCGGACACGCTCGTCGTCCTGGAAAACGATCTGTACCGCCGCGCGCCCGCCGAACTCGTGGACAAGGCGCTCGATAAAGCGCGTGTCGTCCTTGTCGATCACACCATGACGCCCACCGCCGCCCGCGCGGGCAGCATCCTTCCCGCCGCGACCTTCGGCGAGGGCGACGGCACGATCGTCAACCACGAGGGCCGCGCGCAGCGGTATTTCCAGGTCTATCCGCCGGCCGGCGACGTCTCCGAAAGCTGGCGATGGATCCGCGATCTCGCCGTCAAGGCGAAGCGCGCGGAATTCGAAGCGTGGAACGACCTCGACGATATCACCCGCGATCTCGCGAAGGCGGCGGGTTTCGAAAAAATCGGCGATGTCGCGCCGAACGCGGACTTCCGCGTGTCTGGCCTGAAGGTCGCGCGCATGACGCATCGCGTAAGCGGCCGCACCGCGCAAAACGCGCATATCAATATTCACGAGCAAAAACCGCTCGACGATCCCGACGCGCCGCTGGTCTTTTCAATGGAAGGCCATCAGGGGCAGGTTCCCGGCGCGATCAAGCCGTTTTTCTGGGCGCCAGGCTGGAACTCCATCCAGTCAACGCACAAATACATGGCCGAGGTCGGCGGACCCCTTACGGGCGGCGATCCGGGCATTGACCTGTTGTCGGTCGAGCCCGGCGGCGACTTCGGATCGGCGCCCGCCCCGGCGACGGCCAACGGCGCGCTCGGCATTCTGCCGCGCCACTTCATCTACGGATCGGAGGAACTCAGCAATCTCGCGCCGGCGGTCCGCGCGCAGACCCCGGCGGCATCCGTGCTCCTTTCCGAAGACACCGCGAAGGCGGGCGGATTCGCCGACGGCGACGCGGTCGAGTTCGCGGTAAACGGCCACGCCGTCCCCGCGACGCTTACGGTCGCTCCCGGCGTGGCTCCGGGCGTTCTGGGTGTGCCGGCCGGATTCGCCCATTTCGGATATGTCGAGCCCGCGTCCGCGACGCTGAAAAAGGTGACGTCATGAATGACATCATCGTCCGTATCGCCGGCATGATCGGCATCTTCTCCGTCGTCATGGTGCTTTCGGCCATGCTGATCTGGGTGGAGCGCCGCCTTCTCGCGCTGTGGCAGGATCGCTACGGCCCGAACCGCGTCGGCTACTTCGGCCTCTTGCAGGTCGTCGCGGACATGATCAAGATTTTCTTCAAGGAAGACTGGATCCCGCCGTTCGCCGATAAAAAAATCTTCGTCGTCGCGCCGGCGATTGTGGTCATCTGCTCGTTGATGTCCATGGCGATCGTTCCCTTCGGCCAGAATCTGCAGATCGTCGATATGAATATAGGCCTGCTCTTTTTTCTCGCCATGAGCGCGATGGCGGTTTACAGCGTCGTTCTCGGCGGTTGGGCATCGAACAGCAAATATTCGCTCATCGGAGGCATGCGCGCCGCCGCGCAAATGGTGAGCTACGAGGCGTTCATGGGCCTTGCGCTCATGGGCCCGGTGATGATGGCCGGTTCGTTCGAATTGGGCGATATCGTCGAGGCGCAAAAGAAGGTCTGGTTCTTCATTCCACAAGTTCTTTCCTTCGTGGCCTTCTTCGTCGCCGGCATCGCGGAAACGCATCGCCTGCCCTTTGACCTGCCGGAAGCCGAGTCCGAAATCGTCGCCGGTTTCCACGCCGAATACTCCGGCATGAAGTTCGGCATGTTTTTCGTCGGCGAATACATCGGCGTCATCATGATCTCGGCGCTCGTCACCGCGCTGTATTTCGGCGGGTGGCTTGGGCCCGCATTCCTGCCCGGCCCCGCGTGGTTTTTTCTCAAGATGATGTTTTTCATCACCCTGTTCGTGCTCATGCGCGGCTCGCTGCCGCGCCCGCGGTACGACCAGCTCATGAGCTGGGCGTGGAAGATCTTCCTGCCGCTCTCCTTGCTGAATCTTGTCGTCACGGGAGGCATCCTTGTCGCCACGTCGTAAACACGCCGGAGCGAAGCGATGCTGAGTTCCCTCAGATCGCTGTGGCTCGTCTTCCTGCACGCCTTCGCCAGGCGCGAAACCGTGCAATACCCCGACGAGATGCCGTACCTCGCGCCGCGCTGGCGCGGGCGCATCATCCTCTCGCGCGATCCTGACGGCGAGGAGCGGTGCGTCGCGTGTTATCTGTGCGCGGTCGCCTGTCCCGTCGATTGCATCTCGCTTCAGGCCACCGAGGACGAAAACGGCCGCCGCTACCCGGACTTTTTCCGTATCAACTTCTCGCGCTGCATTTTCTGCGGCTACTGCGAGGAAGCCTGCCCGACGTACGCGATCCAGCTCACGCCGGATTTCGAGCTTGGCGAATACAACCGCACGAACCTCGTCTACGAAAAAAAGGACCTGCTCATCAGCGGGTCCGGCAAATACCCCGATTACAATTTCTATCGCGTCGCGGGCCTTTCGATCGGCGGCAAGGACAAGGGCGAGTCCGAAAACGAAAAGCCGCCGATCGACGTTCGCGACCTTTTGCCATGAGATCCGCATGACGCTTGCCTTCTACATCGCCGCCGTCGCCGCGCTCGTCGCCACGGTCTTCGTCATCACGTCGACGCGCGCGGTCCACGCGTTGTTGAACCTCATCATGTCGCTGATGGCCGTCGCGGTGATCTTCTTCGTGCTCGGCGCGCCCTTCGTCGCCGCGCTCGAGGTCATTGTCTACGCCGGCGCGATCATGGTGCTGTTCGTCTTCGTCGTGATGATGCTGAACCTCGGCGAGGCCACCGAGAGCAAGGAACGCGAGTGGCTTTCGCCGAAATCCTGGATCGGCCCCTCGATCCTCGCGGTCGTTCTGGTCGGCGAGCTTGTCTATCTGCTTTCGACGCAGGACGCCTCGACGCTCGCGGGCGTCGCGATTTCACCCGCGGATGTCGGCCGCCGCCTGTTCGGCACCTACCTGCTCGGCGTCGAACTCGCCTCGATGCTGCTTCTCGCCGGCCTGGTGGGGGCGTATCACCTCGGCCGCCGCGCGCCGACCCAGGGGGGGAGCTGACATGGCGAACGTCCCTCTCGAACACGTCACACTTCTGGCCGCGATGCTCTTCGCGCTCGGCGCGATCGGCCTGCTCGCGCGGCGCAACATCCTGTTCATGCTCATGTCTGTCGAGATCATGCTGAACGCGGCGGGGCTCGCGTTCGTCGGCGCGGGAGCGCGCTGGGGGCAGCCCGACGGTCAGGTGATGTTCATCTTCATTCTGGCGATGGCCGCGGCGGAGGTCTCCATCGGCCTGGCGCTCATTCTGCAGATTCACCGCCGGTACAAGTCGCTTGACGCCGATCTGGCCAGCGAGATGAGGGAATAGCCGTGTTCAATCTCCTCTGGCTTGTCCCGGTTCTTCCCCTTGTCGGTTTCCTGATTCTGACGTTCGCGGGCAAACGCCTGTCGCGCGCCGCCGCCGGAGCCGTCAGCGTGGGCGCGGCCGCGGCGAGCGCCGTCATCGCATTGCTCATCGCGATCGCGTTCATGACCTCGCCGCCGCCCGACCACCACTTCACGCAGACGTTGTGGACGTGGATGAGCGTCGGGAACTTCGCGCCCGACTTCGCGTTTTATCTGGATCCGCTTTCCGTCGTTTTCATGCTGGTGGTGACGTTCGTCGGAACGCTCATCCATATCTACTCGACGGAGTACATGGAAAAAGACGCGGATTTCCCGCGTTTCATGTCCTACCTGAACCTTTTCGTGTTCGCGATGCTCTGCCTCGTGCTCGGCGACAATCTGCTGCTTCTCTACCTCGGGTGGGAAGGCGTCGGCCTTTGCAGCTATCTGCTCATCGGGTTCTGGTACAAGGACAAGCAAAACGGCTATTGCGCGCGCAAGGCGTTTGTCGTCACGCGCATCGGCGACACGCCGATGGCGATCGGCCTGTTCCTGCTTTTCTGGTCGCTTGGCACCGTCAACATCCAGGAATTGATGGGCCGCGCAACCGACACCTGGTCGGTCGGCCATCCGATGGCGATCGCCGCCGCCTTGCTGCTGCTTGGGGGCGCGTGCGGTAAGTCCGCGCAGGTGCCGCTGCAAACGTGGCTGCCCGACGCGATGGCCGGACCGACGCCCGTCTCCGCGCTGATCCACGCCGCGACGATGGTCACCGCGGGCGTATATCTCATCGCCCGCACGCACGTCATCTTCGAGCTCGCCCCGCCCGCGATGACCGCGGTCGCCATCGTCGGCCTTGTGACGCTTCTGATCTCCGGCTTCACCGCGCTCGTGCAGACGGACATCAAGCGCGTGCTTGCGTATTCGACCGTCAGCCAGATCGGCTACATGTTCCTGGGGCTTGGCGTCGGCGCGTTTTCGGCCTCGATCTTCCACTTCATGACGCACGCCTTCTTCAAGGCGCTCCTGTTCCTCGGCGCCGGCGCGGTGATCCACGCGCTTCACGAGGAGCAGGACCTGCGCAAGATGGGTGGCCTGAAAAACTCGCTCAAGACGACCTACCTCACGTTCCTGGCCGGCTCGGCCGCGCTTGCGGGCTTCCCGCTCGTGTCGTCGGGCTTCTACAGCAAGGACCTCATTCTCTATAAAGCCTTCACCTCCGGCCACGTCGTCATGTATGCGCTCGGCGCGTTCGGCGCCTTTATGACGGCGGTGTACACCTTCCGCCTCGTGTTCCTCGCCTTCTTCGGCGAAGAGAAGACGCACGTGCATCACCCGCCCGGAAAACGCATCACGTATCCGCTCATCATCCTCGCGGTGCTGTCGATCGTCGGCGGATTCGTGGAGCTGCCCGCCACACTCGGCAACGTGCCCGCCTTCTCGCACTTCCTTGAGCCGACGCTGCCGGTGCATCACGGCGAGCATCACGTCGGCACGGAACTCGTCCTGCAGATCGTCGCCGCGGTCATCTCGCTGTCCGGCATCGCGCTGGCCTATTTCCTCTGGGTGAAGCGCCCGGATATTCCCGCCGCACTCGCCGCCAAACCCTGGGGTGAGACGCTGCGCCGCTTCTGGTTTTCCGGCTGGGGGTTTGACGCGGTTTACAACGCGCTCATCGTTCGCCCGGTCATGGGCTTTGCGAAATTCAACCGCAACGACTTCGTGGACGCGGCCTACTCCGGCATGGCGGTCGTCGCCCGCGCGGCGCACGGCCTCATCCGGCATACGCAGACCGGGCGCGTGCGCTGGTACGCCTCCGGTGTCGTCTTCGGCGCCGTTCTCCTCGTCGCCATCGTGGTGGTTCTATGATTCTCGTCTACTTCCTCGCGAGCACATTCCTTGGCGGCGCCGCCGCGTGGGCGCTCGGCAAGTCGAACGACAAGGCGCCGCGCTACATCTCGCTCGCGGTGCTCCTTGTCAACTTCGTCGTCGCGGTCGGCTATTGGCTCGGCAACCCCGCGGGCGAGCCGGGCGCGTTCATGTCCGATGTGCGTTTCGCGTGGGTGCCCGAGTTCGGCATCAGTTTTCACCTGGCGATGGACGGCCTTTCGCTCGCGATGATCGTCCTGACCTTCTTCCTCGGCGTCCTCTCGGTGCTGACGAGCTGGAACGAAATCACCGAGCGCGTCGGGTTTTTCCACTTCAACCTCATGTGGATCCTCGCCGGCATCGTCGGCGTGTTTCTTGCGCTCGACCTGTTCCTGTTCTACTTCTTCTGGGAAATGATGCTCATTCCGATGTATTTCCTCATCGGAATCTGGGGGCACGAAAAGCGCATCTACGCGGCCGTGAAGTTTTTCATCTTCACGCAGGCCGGCGGCCTTCTGATGCTGCTGTCGATCCTCGGCCTCGCGTTCGCGGCCCGCGCACAGACCGGCACGCTCTCGTTTGATTACTTCGATCTTCTCGGCACGAGCCTCGCGCCGCGCACCGGGATGCTTCTGATGCTGGGGCTGTTCGTCGGCTTTGCCGTCAAGCTCCCCGCCTTCCCGCTTCATCCCTGGCTGCCCGACGCGCATACGCAGGCGCCGACCGCGGGCTCGGTCATCCTCGCGGGCCTTTTGCTGAAGACCGGCGCGTACGGCCTGATCCGCTTTGCGGTGCCGCTGTTCCCGGAGGCGTCGCTCGAATTCGCACCGATCGCGCTTGCCATCGGCGGCATCGGCATCATCTACGGCGCCGTCATGGCGTTTTGCCAGGACGACCTGAAGCGCCTCGTCGCCTATACGTCCGTCAGCCACCTGGGCTTCGTGCTGTTGGGCGTCTATGCGTGGAACCAGATCGCGCTGCAAGGCGCGGTGATGCAGATGATCTGCCACGGCCTCTCGACGGGCGCGCTGTTCATTCTCGTCGGCGATCTCAAGCACCGCCTGCACACGCGCAGTCTCTCGGAAATGGGCGGCCTCTGGGAAACGATCCCGAAATTCGCGGCCGTCGGCATGTTCTTCGCGATGGCCTCCCTTGGCCTGCCCGGGCTTGGCAATTTCGTCGCCGAGTTCCTCACGCTCGTCGGCGCGTTTGAGGCCAACGTGTTCTGGACGGTCATCGCCGCGATCGGCATCGTCTTCGCGACCGTTTACTCCCTGTTCATCGTGCAACGCGCCTTCCACGGATCAAACGTCCACAAGCACGCGCTCGCGGACCTAAGCCTTCGCGAGGCCGTCATCTACGGATCGTTCATCGTCCCGCTGATCGGACTTGGCATCTACCCGCAACCGGTGCTCGACATGGTGAACCCCGTGCTCGAAGGACTGACGCGCGTTGTCACCGCCGCGGCCCAGCTCCCCGGAGGTCTCTCGTGACAAGCGCGCAGATCGCCACTCTTCTGCCGATCATCATCCTTTCCGCGACTGTCCTCGGCTCCCTCATGACCGCCGCTTTCGTAAAAAAAGGTGGCGGCCTGACCGCGGGGCTCACCATCGCCGGGCACCTCGCGGCGCTGGTCGCACTTGTCCCCGCCGCCGCGGCGAGCCCGCAAAATGTGATGGGCGTCTTCGCGGGCGACGCGTATTACGTCTTCTTCGCCGCGCTTGTCATCGCCGCGAGCGCCGTTGTCGCGCTGCTCGCTCACGGATATCTCGCCCAAACGACGCAACGTCCCGACGAGCTTCACATCCTGCTCACGATCGCCACGATCGGCGCGGTGACGCTCGCCGGCGCGACGCACTTCGCCACGCTATTCCTCGGTCTGGAAATTCTCACCATCGCGCTCTACGCGATGATCGCTTACATGCGCGAGCGTCCGCTCTCGATGGAAGCGGGCGTGAAATACCTCATCGTCGCGGGCGCGTCCGGCGCGTTCGTACTGTTCGGCATGGCGCTCATTTACGCCGACACCGGCGAGATGGGATTCGCCGGCGTGCGCGGATTCCTGTCCGGCGGCGCGACGCTCGCCGTCACGATCGGCGGCGCGATGATTTTTGCGGGCGCGGGCTACAAGCTCGCCGTCGCGCCCTTCCACATGTGGGCGCCCGACGTTTACGAAGGCGCCCCCGCGCCGGTCGGCGCGTACGTCGCCACGGTATCCAAGGCGGCAATGTTCGCCGTGCTGCTTCGCCTGTTTTCGCTCGCTCGGCCGGAAGCGTTCTCGACCTTGTGGGCCGGCATCGGCGTCATCGCCGTGCTGTCGATGTTCGTCGGCAACCTGCTCGCCTTGATGCAGAAAAACCTGAAACGGCTTCTCGCCTATTCGTCCATCGCGCACCTGGGCTATCTGCTCGTCGCGTTTGTCGCCGGCGGCGAAGGCGCCATGCTCGCAGGCGGCTACTATCTCGTCGCGTACGTGGTCACGAACCTCGCGGCCTTCGGCGTCATCGGCCTTGCGTCCGGGCCGGATCGCGATCGCGACGCGATTTCCGATTACCGCGGCCTATTCTGGCAGCGGCCCCTTTACGCGACCGCGCTGACCGCGGCGATGCTCTCGCTCGCGGGTATTCCGCTGACGGCCGGCTTCCTCGGCAAATATTTCGTGCTGGCCGCGGGCGTCGGCGCGGCGCAATGGGCGCTCGTTTTCTTCCTCGCGTTCAACAGCGCGCTCGGCATCTACTACTACCTGCGCGTCGTCGTTGCGATGTTCTCCGCCGCACCCGACGGCGAGGAAGTGGTCCCCGCGCCGCGTTTCGCGCTCGGCGCCGGCATCGTCGCTATCCTCGCGTTTGTCATCTTGTGGTTCGGCATCTTCCCCGCTCCGCTCATCCGCGCAATCACATCGACGCTCTCGCCTTTGGGATGAAATAGACTGGAACGCTGATAGACCGAACGTTTGAAAGTCTGACGGGTCATTGAAACCGAAACGCGGCAACCGAATTCCCGGCTGAGATACGACAAAGGGCACAAAGATCAAACTTTGTGCCCTTTGTGCGTTTTGTGTATTCGTGTTGAAATTTGTCGTTGCTTTTTGCGATGGCCTTCCAGACTTCCAGACTTCCAGGCTTTCAGACTTTCGGACTTCTCATCGTCTCATCAACACCCGCATCCGCCTTCATCGTCGTCGTCATCATCAGCCATGTCGTCATCGCCGGAAACGTCATCGTCATCGCCCGCCGCGCCGTCGTCATCGTCACCCGCGGCGTCATCGTCGACTCCAACATCGTCATCGTCGCCCGATGCGTCATCGTCATCGCCGGCGTCGTCATCGGCGTCATCATCGTCGGTCGCATCGTCGTCATCCGGCGGCGGCGGCGGATCCGTAGCGTAATCCTGCATCTCCATCGTGACGCAGTGCACCGCACCGCCGGACTGAATGATGTTCTCCGAATCCACGAGCACGACGGTGCGGTCCGGATAAAGCGACTCGTAGATCGCCTTCGCCGTGGCGTCCTCGGAGCGGTTATATTGCGGCACCATCACGACATCGCCCGCCACAAGGCCGTTCGTGTACGTGTGGAACACGGAAAACAGCGCCTTGGCCCATCCGCCCGATCGTTGCGGGACGCGCACCACGTCGTAAAACACGCCGTCGAGCGACTGCGAGCCCGCCACTAGCGCCGCCACGTTATCGAGCACCGCGTAATTCGCGTCGCCGGTGTCCTCGTACTGCCCGACCATCACCGTCGTCTGGTCGATGACCTTGAGGAACATGTCGATGTGCCCCGTGCCTTCGTTCGCCAGCGGCACCGGCATGATCACCTGATCGCAGCCAAGATAGTCCGCGAAAAACTGATCGACCTGCTGCTGCGTGATGCCGGGGTTGTTGTCGAATACCACCGTGCTCGCGAAGCACGTCCCGCGCCCGTCGGTCAAAAGATTCCCGCCGTCTTGCAGGATCTCGGATTGGTAAAGCGGCATCGTGTACGTCGACGACCAGAACGGCGGTATCGCGTCGTCCGCTTCGCGCCAGTAGCGCGAATACGTCACGTCCAGGATCGAGGGCGTCTCCTCCGCGCCGACCCCGATGAACACCGGGCCCCAATCGCGCATCCACACGGTATTTGTGTTCACGATCTGAAAATCGACGCCGCTTGTCGGAATGCCCTCGCCGGCCAGCTCGGAGAGCACGTTGTTCTTCTGCGTCTCGTTCTTGACGACGATCGTCAGCGGCTCTTCGCCCGCGAGATTCTCGACGATGCCGTAAAAGGTCGGCTCGTAGCCGGGAAACTCGCTCGGCCAGCGCGCCAGCACGCGCGTTTGCGCCTCGAACTCCGCCGCGTAGCGCACCGGTGCCGGGGGCGGCGCCGTCTGCCCCTTCTCCCGCCGCGAAAAACGCGTCAGGTCCGGTTCCTCGTGCCACCACGCCTCTCGAACCACGTCATCGAACAGAACGGACGCCTCGTCGCGCGTGACACCGAGTTCGGCAAGGCGCCCGGTGCGCTCCAGGCTGTCGAGGTGGCGCTCCCTGTCGAGAGGAATCCGCAAGAATCCCGGCATGGGCATGGCGCGGACCTGCTCGCGCAGCGCGGCGAAATCCGCGCGCGCGGCGCCCGGGATGGAAAGCATGGCCGCGACAAACGCCGCGACCGGCAGGGACAACCACCGATGCATCAAACGGCCCTCTCGAATGCGGCGAAATTCGCGCCGCCGTTCGAACGATTTTTATCACAATTGCGCCCCGTTCGCATGATGCCTCCTGGCGCGCGGGCCGCTGGATCAAAGTTTAGGCGCACGCCGGGCGCCGTTCGGTGAATTTGCTGACGGGCTCCCGTTTTTCGCGCTCTTCCCTCTTTTGCCTTTCCCCGGATAATGGCGCCATGCGTATCCTCATCGACACCGCGATATTCGCCATCGTCGCCGGGCTCGTGTTCGCGGGCGGGTGCGTTTTCGGCGACGACGAAGACACGTCGGTGCCGGAATCCCGATCCGTGAACGATGACGCAGACGACGACGTCGCCGATGACGACGCACCCGGCGACGGCGACGGCGACGGCGATCCCGTCACCGATCCTCTCCCCTGGGTCGATCCGTTCATCGGCACCGGCGGACTTGGCTGGGGCATGGGAGCGATGACGCCCGGCGCTTTCGCGCCCTTTGGCCTCGTCAAGATGAGCCCCGACACCTCCGTCGGCGGCCTGATGATTCCGCTCCTGCACGCGGGCGGCTACTGGTGGCCGGACAACACCATCCGCGGAATGTCGCACCTGCACCTGCCGGGCACCGGCATTGCGGACCTCGGCAACATCAACCTCATGCCGGTGATGGACATGGACGATGCGCGCGTCACGAACGAGGGCTATCGCTCGGGTTTTCGCCACGCGAGTGAGGAGGCGCGGCCGGGATACTACCGCGTGCATCTGGACCGTTACGACATCACGGTCGAGAGCACGGCGACGCCCCTGACGGGTCTTTCCCGCTACACCTTTCCGAACACGGGCGCGGCGCCGCACGTCGTCGTTGACGTGAGCTATTCGATTGTCTCGGACGCATGCCGGGGCGCCCAGGTGACGATCGACCCCGCGCGCCGCGAAGTGTACGGATACACCGACCAGCACGGCACGTTCAGCAAATATTCCGGCGGAATGAAGATTTATTTCGCCGCGCGATTCGACGCCGATTTCGTCAACTGGGGAACGTCGAACGACGACATACGCTTTGCCGGCGCCACGCACGCCGGCGGCGACGACATCGCCGCCTACGTCGGGTTTGCGCCCGGCACGAAAAACGTCGAGGCGCGTGTCGGCATCTCGCTTGTCAGCGTCGAACAGGCGCGGCGCAATCTGGATCATCAGACCGCCGGGCGTACGTTCGACGAGATCGCAAGCGACACCGCCGCAATTTGGCGCGATTTGCTTTCGGACATCCTTGTTTCGGGCGGAACTCCGCTTGAACGCGAGATCTTCTACACCGCGATGGACCATCTCTACGTGCTGCCGACGTCGATCACCGAAGCCGGCGGCCTCTACGTCGGCTTCGACCGCCAGGTGCACGTCGCCGACGGATTCACCTACTACACCGACCTTTCGTTGTGGGACACCTTCCGCACCTTTCACCCGCTCCTGACGCTCCTTCGCCCGGACATGAACCGCGACATCATCGTCTCGATGATCCGCATGTACGAGCAGGGCGGCGCGTTTCCGATGTGGGCGCAGGGACTCGGCGAAACGGAGATCATGATCGGTTCGCACGCGGACACCGTCGTTGCCGACGCGTACCTGAAGGGGCTGACGAATTTCGATATCCAGACCGCGTGGGAGGGCTTGCGCGCGCACGCGATGGGTCCCGTGCCCTACGCCGGTCGCCCCGGCATCGAGGAGTACATCGACAAGGGCTACGTGCCGTACCGATTTTCTCTCCTGGACGAGTCCGTCTCGATGACGCTCGAATACGCGCTGAACGACTACTGCCTCGGCCGCCTGGCCGAAGCGATCGGCGAAGACGAGGACGCCGCGATGTTCCTGGATCGCGCGCAAAACTATCGCAATCTGTGGGATTCGGAGACGAATTTTTTCCGCGCCCGCCGCGAAAACGGCGATTTCGTGGATATCTCGTTTCCGGAGATGACGTTCTTCTTGCACGGATACACCGAGGGCAACGCCTACCACTGGCGCTGGTTCGTTCCGCACGATCTCGCCGGCCTCGTGGAGCTGTTCGGAGGGCAGGAACCATTCCTCGCCGCGCTGACCGATTATTTCGAACTCGCCGTCCCGCGCGCCGACACGCCGCTGCACGACAAGTACTACTGGCACGGCAACGAGCCGAACATCCACGCGTCCTACCTGTTCAACGTCGCCGGGCGCCCCGACCTGACCGCGAAATGGGTCCGATGGGCAATGCGCGAAAAATACGACGGCGGCCCGCACGGCCTGGACGGCAACGACGACGGAGGCACGCTTTCCGCGTGGTACATCTTCTCCGCGCTCGGCTTTTATCCCCTGCCCTGTACCGACCTGTATCTCGTCGGAAGCCCCCTCTTCACGACGGCGACGGTTCGCATGGGCGACCGCACGCTTGTCGTCACGGCGCAAGACGCCTCGCCCGAAAACATCTACGTGCAATCTCTCGCGATCGACGGCGAACCGATCGACACGCCCTGGTTCACGCACGAACGCATCGCGAACGGCGGGACCATCGAGTTCGTCATGGGGCCGGCGCCTTCCGATTGGGGCGCCGGCGCCAACCTGCCCCCGATCCGCTGACGCGCGGCGATTCGGGTCGTTTTTTCGTATTTCGCTTAACAAGAACGCTCATCCCGTCGATACGTCCTTTAGGCCCGACGGGAGGTTTTGCATCCGATGATACCGAGCCGACTATCGACCGTGCGCGTTTACGAGGAACAAGACGAAAAAGACGCCGGCAGCGCGGCGCTTTCCCGCGAGGGCATCCGGCAGCAGTTGCGCATGGAGATCTCGCGCCGCGTTCGCGAGGGCGAGTTCGACGTTCCCATGCTGCCCCACGTCGCCGCGCAGGTCTTGCAACTGGCGTCGCAGCCGGATGCTTCCGCCGCGAAAATCACGCACATCATCGAGCAGGATCAGTTCATCTCCGGCCGCCTCATCTACATGGCCAACAGCCCCGTCTTTCGCGGCCTGCACGAGGTCACGAACGTCAAGCGCGCGGTCATCATGATGGGCTTGAAGACAACGACCGACCTCATCCTGTCGATTTCGTTGCAATCGAAGATCTTTCGCAGCAAGGATTTCATGCCGCTCATGCAGCGCCTCTGGCGCCATTCGCTCGGCTGTGCATTCACGGCGCAGGAAGTCGCGCGCGTCTCTCGCCGCGACAGCGATTCCGCGTTCCTTTGCGGCCTGCTCCACGATATCGGCAAACCGCTCATGATCGACACGATCACACGCCTTCTGGCCAAGGACCGCGATCGCTACTTCCTCGTCGTGGGCGACGAGTCGCTCGTTTCGGATCTGCTGGACGAGTTCCACGCGCAGGTCGGCGGCCTGATCGCCCGGCGCTGGAAATTCCCCGACAGCCTTGTGCATGCGATCGCCCATCACCATGAACCGATCCGCGAAGGCAAGGTTGACGAATGTGCCCTGCTGACCGGCGTCGCGGACCTTATTGCGCATCGCATGGGATTCGGCGACAACCCCCGCGAAGGTTTGCTGGCGGAAAACGCGTGGGTGAAGGAGATGGGCATCACGCCGGAAAAAGTCCAGGAACTCGAAAGCCGCCTGCCCGAGGCGCTCGATTTCTTTTTCCGGTCCTTCGTCTAGATCCTCCATGAACGAACGCAAAATCGGCGGTTTCGGCCGCCGGTTTTTTCGCGCGTGCCTGCCCTTGGCAAGCCGCGCCCCCGCCCCTATCATGCGCGCGCCTTGTTGATCCGACGCACCAGATTCCCGCGCTTCCTGTTGATGTTGTCGGCCCTCGCCGTCCTTGTCGCGGCGGGCGCCTGCGAGCGCCAATCGTCCACCGGTGGCGACGATGCGCCTGGGGCCCTCGTCCGCGCGCAGGAGGAAGGCGATGATGACGCCGGCGGGTCCTCGCCACGGCCGGACTGCGTCGCCGCGTTTCGCGCCCTGTATGGCGAGGAGGGCTGCGTGCCGGGCGCTTACAACGAAAGCCGCATCGACGCGGCTTGCGCGACGTACGATGCCTGGGCGAACGGCGTATGCGCCTCCGGCGTGCTGTCCGACTTTTTTCGCTGCCTCGAGGAAATTTCGTGCGACGTATTTGAAGAGGACGCCAAACCGTCGTTCACGCACGAATACGAGCGCTGCCGCGTTCAGTTCGCCAAGGAAATGGATATCTGCATCCAGGCGGAAAACGGGTAGCCACGACCGTCCGGCCCGCCGCGCCGCCTACAGTTCCGTCTCGTCTTGCGAGGTCGGGATCAACGACGGCTTCATGATCTCCGCTTCGATATGCGAAAGCGCCGCCGTGCCTTGCGCGACGAACTCCGTCTCGTCGGAGTTGTCCTTCGCCGCGTCTAGATACGCCCGCCACGCCTCGCGCGCCTCGTAAGGGCGCTCCATGCGGTCAAAGCCGGCGGCGGTATTGAATAGCGCGCGCAGGTGCGTCGGATCGCAAGCGGACGCGCGCTTGTAATGCTCGACGGCCATGCCGATCCGCCCGGCGCGCGCCTCGGCCAATCCGGCGAGAAACCAGGAGTCGGCTCGATCCGGCACGCGCCGGCACAACTCGCGCGAAGCGGCGAGCGCCTCGTCCGCGCGCCCGGCCTCGAGGTGCGCTCGAATCGTCTCGGTCTCCCGCGCGAAATTCATGTCGTCCATGCCGGCGAACTGCATCGCGGCGGCCAGCTCGCGTTGCACATCGTCCCACAGAACATGATCCGCATCCTCGCCTTCGCGCGACTTGATGATCCCCGCCGCCTTGCGCAGCCAGAAAATCGCGTCTTCGTGCCGGCCGACATGCTGGCCGTAGATGACTCCCAGTCGATAGGCGGCGAACTCCGGAGCCGGATTCTTCTCGCTTTGAAATGTAAACTTGTAGTGGCGAATGGCACTTTCCCAGTCGCCGCGCCGTTCCATTGCCGCGGCGAGCTGGCGCTGGTGCTCGAAATCAATATTTTCCGTGTCCGCGGGTACGTTGGTCCCGTAGAGCCAGGCGCCTATACCACCAGCCTTCCCAACGCCCTTCCAAAAGGTAACGGTCACGATCGTTTGCACGACGATGGCGAGAATGATCGCGGATCCAAGACCAAAGCCCGCACCGAAGTAAGCCCCGGCAACGAAAATCGGGAATACGAGAAGATTGAGCACGACGAAATACGCGATCCAGCCCGGAAGGTCATCATCCGCTCGCGCGATTCGCTTCCAGAGTTCCCCCCAATGAACCTTCATTCCGTGATCGCCTCCAGGACGATCGGCTCGCGAAGCATCTGATCGGTGATGCGCCACGCCGCCTTGTTCTCCTCGTGCGTGTCGGCGTTGGTCTGAAGGATCGGATCGACGAGCGTCACTTCGACCGAAAGCACGCGGTGCGACGGCGCGTCCGGCGGCAGCGTCGAGATGTGCGGAAACTTCGGCAGGCGCATGCGGAACACGTTCTTGCCGCCGTCCTTTCCGACGTACACGAACGGATTCGCGAATTTCGAAAAATCGAGCGGCTCCTTCGCGAAAAATTCGTATCGATACGTGTCCCCCGCGGCCTTGGCCGCCGTCCATTCCATTTGCGTCGCCGCGCCGGGAAACAGCGCGAAGATTAACGGCAAATAGAACTCCACCGCCTCCTTGGTCGCCGACTTGGCGTCGACGCGCACGCCCCAGCGCGCGTGTTTCGCGTCGGTTTGCGTCAGGACCAGATGCGCTTGCGCGAAATGCGGAAGCGAACGCATGACGCGCACGACCTCGTCGGCGGTCGCAGCCGGCCCGACGGTCACGCCTTCGGCGGGCTCGACGCCGGGCGTCATCGTCTCGCAATCGAGCGCGCTTTCAACCTGGGCGTACAGCCCGCTTGTCAGCACGCCGTGCAGGCGCTTTTCATAGACTGGCAACCCCTGCGCGTCCGTCATCGGCGCATTCGAGGAACGCACCTTCCCCGGCGGCGCGACGCGAAGCCGCATGGAGCCGGAGAACATCTTCTCGACGAGCAGATCGAACGTCGCGGCATCGAGATTCGAAAGCGCCGTCGGGTCCGGCTCGACCATCTTGCGCGGATCGCGCTGCGCCAGATTGAGATGCACGGAGAAATCGCCGCAGCGCGCGCCCGTCATCTCCAGTTTGGCAGCCGCCGGCAATAAGGGCATTTCCCGGGCCGCGTCGCCGTTCAGAAAATCGTTGAGCGCCTTGGGATTGTCGAAAACCAGGCGGTATCGAAACACCGCGCGATCGGCCTCTTCGTAAAAGGAATGGTCGATGAGATCGACGCCGTCGGCCGCGCCCGCCGCCTCGGCAAGCGCGCTTGCCGCGCTCGCGGTTTCCGCCGCGAGTCCGCGCCCGCCGACGGCGGTAGCGAGGATCGCGTCGCGCCGGTCCATCCGCACCCAGCCGGTCAGGAATCCCGAACCGTCCGGCAAGATGCGAATCTCGGTTTCGAGATCGAAGCATCCGCCCGTGGCAAGGGCGACAAGAATGATGGCGATGGAAAGTCGGCGACGCACGCCGCGATTATAGGGGCGCCACCGGCGTGTGGAAATGCGCGTTAACGGCGCCGGTAAAGATAACCGGGAGACGAACGCGTGGCGGCCGACATGCGCACGAACGGCAGGCGTTCGACGCGGTCATAATCGGCGTCGAGCATCGGCCGAAGGAGCGCGGGCGCGGCGCGGTTTCGTTCCTCGATGAAATACGGAACCCGCCGCTCGCGAAGCTCGGCGGCAAGACGCAGGGCGATCGGGCGTCCCCACGCGGAATTCGCGAAATCGCGCCACGACATCTCATGGATCCAGAAGGTGTCGCCGCGCGGCAAGACGTGCCCCGGCATGTAGTAAGCGTCGTCGAGCGCATCGATGCGCTCCATCAATCGTTCCGCACGCTTTTGTTCGTTTGGCGAGATGGTCGCGCGCTCATACGACGACCATTGCAGCGCAATCTGCGCCGCGAGCAAGATCGCGATGACGCACGCCGCAGGCGGCGTCGATAACCTCTCGCGCGCCGTTGCGCCCGCGCGCTCGCGGAAAAGATCCGCGACGCCGACGCCGCCGGCGATCGCCGCCGCGGCGCCGACCGGCATCAGCGAATTTCCCGCTCCGCCCGCCTGAATCCGGAACAGATACGAAACCGCGTACGCGGCGGCGAAAAACGCGAGCCAGCGATCCTCGAACACGCACCGCCACTCGCGCCTCCAGAAACGCCAAAGAACCGAGGCGACGACAAGCGCGATGGGAATCGGCCACTCGCCGAGGATTTCGCGGTGCGCGCCGAGCACGCGCTCATCAAGGACGTTGCCCTTGACGAGCTGAAAGGTGTAGCGCCAAAACCACCCGTCGCTTGTGGCCTGCCAGGCAAGAACGAACGCGCCGACAAGCGCCGCGAAGACGGCCGCGAATACGAGTGCGTTTTTTCGATTCGCGACGAAAAAGACGAAAAGGAGCGGAGGAAAAAACAGCAAACCATTTTGCTTGGCGAAGGTCGCAATCGCCAGGATCAGGGCGGCAGCGGCCGCGCGCCGCGTCGATCCGCGCGGATCGGCGACCGCAAAAGCCGCCACGAGAAATAACATCGCAAACGCGTCGACGCGAAAGAGGTCGGGAAACGTTCGCAACAGCGTGTACGCGCTCAAATAACACGCCGCCGCCGCCGCGCCGACATACCAGCCCGCGCGCGCGCGGACGCTGTATATGATGACGCCCGCAAGCGTGATCGTCGAGGCGAACGAAACGGCGCGCCCGGTCCAGAATTCGGCGCCAAAGATTTTCACGAGCGCGCCGGTGACAAGAAAATACAGCGGAAAATACGGCGCCGGGATGTAGTCGAGCGAGGGTTCGGGATAGAGCGCCCCGCCCTGCGCGACGCGCGTGGCCATGGCGAGCATGTGCCCCTCGATCCATTCCAGATCAAACGGAAAGTCGACGCGCGTCGCGAAGGCGTGAACGAAGCGAGCAAGCGGAACAAGGGCCAGGGCAAAAACAATCGCGCCCGGCAACACGCGTAACGGCCGCCGATACGGGCGCGGCGATGTCATGCCGGCGGCGTCGGGGCCGGCAGACGGGGAGGCCGCGCGAGGGCGAGATGCGCGTATACCCGGAGATACTGAATCACCGTCCGCACGATGCGGATCTTGCTTTCGCCTTGCTTGAGGTCATAGCGCAGACGAAGCGGTATTTGATCGACGCGCGCGCCGATCCGCGACATCTTCACGAGCAGTTCGAGGTTCACGGAAAAGCCGGGCGACACAATCAGCCCCTCGCCCCAGGCCTCGAAGGCGCGCCGGACAAGCGAGGCGCGATAGAGGCGATAGCCACAGCTCACGTCGCGCACGTGCAGATTGCCAAGGGCAACGCGCGTGAACACGCGCGCGCCGACGGACAGGATCTTGCGAAACCACGGCACGCCGGCGACCGTCGAGCCCTCGAGATAGCGGCCCGCCACAACAAGCTCGGCGCCCCGCCGGGCGGCTTCGACCAATTGCGGAATCTGGTCGGGGCGATGCGATCCGTCCGCATCCATCGAAACGACAAACCCATCCGGATCGACAAGATCAAGCGCGCGTATTAGCGCCGTTCGCATGGCCTCGGCCAGGCCGCGATTTCGCGCGTGCGGCTCGACGACGACCGGGTACGTCCCGGCCGCGGCCGCGGCGATCGCGCGCGTGCGATCGGTGGAGCCGTCGTCGACGACAAGAATCAACGCGTACGGCACGGCGTCGTGCGTATCGCGGATGAGATCGGCGAGATTGCCCTCCTCGTTATAGCTGGGAAGGCACACGACAAGGCCGCGGCGCGCGACGGTCATGACGATATCGATCCCGGGGACCGCCCCGCATTCGCGCCGCCGGGCGTGACGGAGGCCGGGATGGCGCGCGTCACCGCGCGAACGCCTCCCGGCCGATCCAACGCGCGTCGCCGCCGAGAACGTCCTCGATGCGAAGAAGTTCGTTGTATTTGCACAGGCGCTCGGAGCGCGAGGCCGACCCGGTCTTGATCTGCCCGGTGTCGCACGCGACCGCCAGATGCGCGATGAACGGATCGCACGTTTCTCCCGAGCGATGCGACACGACGTTCGTGTACCCCGCGTCTCGCGCGGCGTTGATGACGTCGATCGTTTCCGTCACGGTGCCGATCTGGTTGAGCTTGATGAGGATGCTGTTGCCGATCTTCTCCCCGACGCCGCGCGACAGGCGCCGCGGGTTCGTGACGAAAAGATCGTCGCCGACAAGCTGCACCTTGTTCCCGAGTTCGTCGGTCAGCCGCCGCCAGCCTTCCCAGTCGTCCTCCGCAAGACCGTCCTCGACGGAAATGACGGGGTACTTCGCGACGATCTTCGCGAGAAATTCGATCACCGCGTCCGAAGGCGCGCGGCGCAGCCCCTCGGCGGCCATCGTGTAGGCACCGTTTTCGAAAAATTCGCTCGCCGCCACATCGAGCGCGAGGAAGACATCCTCGCCCGGCCGATATCCCGCGCGTTCGATCGCCGCGAGAATCAGTTCGAGCGGCTCCTCATTGTTCTTGCAGTTCGGCGCGAACCCGCCTTCGTCGCCGACGGAGGTGGCGTAACTCTTGTCGCCCAACACCTTTTTCAGATGGTGAAAGACCTCCGCGCCGCAACGCAGCGCCTCGGCGTACGTCGGCCGGCCCGCGGGCACGATCATGAACTCCTGAATGTCCACGTTGTTGTCCGCGTGCTGCCCGCCGTTGACGACGTTCATGAGCGGCACCGGAAGGATCGTTGCGCCGCGGCCCGACGGCAGCGCGCGGAACAGCTCCTGCCCCGCCGTGATCGCGTGTGCGCGCGCGACGGCCATGCTCACGCCGAGAATCGCGTTGGCGCCCAGGCGGCCCTTGTTCGGCGTGCCGTCGAGTTCGATCATCGCGCGGTCGATATCGCCCTGCGCCGCGGCGTCCATCCCGCGAAGGCGGCCGAGGATTTCGCCGGTCACATTGAAAACGGCGCGCGTTACGCCCTTGCCGAGATACCGCGATTTATCGCCGTCGCGCAGCTCGACGGCCTCGTGCGTGCCGGTGCTCGCGCCGGACGGAACGGCCGCTTCCGCGCGCGTTCCGTCGTCCAGCGTCACTGTCGCCGAAAGCGTGGGATTGCCGCGCGAATCCAGAATCTCACGCGCCGTGATATTCGCGATCTTTGCCATGACCTGCTCCTTGCGGCCCTCAGCGCTTGCGCGCGGCGGCCGACCGGCCTTTCGCGCGTTTGGATTGCCCGCTCTTCGCGGCCGACGCCGTTGTCCGATTGGCCGTCACGCGCGCATCGGTCTTTTTGGCGACCTTTGCTTTTTTCGCCCGGGCCGGCGGGCTCGCGAGTTCACCAACTTTCGCCGTCGAATCCGCCGCTTTTTCCTCCTCGATCGCGGCCTGCGCCGCCGCCAGTCGGGCGATCGGAATGCGCGGCGGCGAGCAGGAGACGTAGTCCATCTTCGCATCGTGGCAGAAGTGGACGCTTGCCGGATCGCCGCCGTGTTCGCCGCAGATGCCGACGTGCAACTTCGGATTGGACGCGCGCCCGCGTTCGATGCCAAGACGCACGAGTTCGCCCACGCCATCGACGTCGAGCGACACGAACGGATCCTCGGGCAGGATGCCGCTATCGACGTAATTGGGGAGGAAACGTCCCGCGTCGTCGCGCGAGAGGCCAAACGCGGTCTGCGTCAGATCGTTCGTGCCGAAGCTGAAGAAGTCCGCGAACTCCGCGATTCGGTGCGCCGTTACGGCCGCGCGCGGCAGCTCGATCATGGTGCCGATCGGGAAACGCCCCCTCGCTTTGCGCCGTTTGAGGACATGTTTGATTTCCTCCTCGATGCGCCCGCGAAGGAATTGCAATTCCTTGAAATGCCCGACAAGCGGAATCATGATTTCCGGCCGGCACTCGATACCGTATCGGCTCTTCACGTCGATCGCCGCCTCGACGATCGCGCGCGCCTGCATCAGATAAATCTCCGGATAGACGACGCCAAGCCGGCAGCCGCGGTGACCGAGCATCGGATTGAACTCGTGCAGCGACTCGACCTTGGCGCGCAGTTCCTGGGCCGGGCGCTTCAGCTTCCTCGCCAGATCCGCGATGTCCTTTTCGCCATGCGGCAGGAACTCGTGCAGCGGCGGATCGAGAAGGCGGATCGTCACCGGGCGCCGGCCCATCGCGCGCAAGATGCCGATGAAGTCGCGCCGCTGATACGGCAGCAGCTTGTCGAGCGCGTGTTTTCGGCCGTCCGCGTCGTTCGCGAGGATCATCTCGCGCACGGCGTCGATGCGATCGCCGCCGAAAAACATGTGCTCCGTGCGGCAAAGGCCGATGCCCTGCGCGCCGTAGACCACCGCCTCCTCCGACTGGTCGGGCTGATCCGCGTTCGCGCGAACGCGAAGGCGGCGGAATTTGTCCGACCAGCTCATGAGCCGGCTGTACGCCAGAAACGTCGTCGATTTCTTCGCGCGTTCCGCTTCCTTCCCCTTGCCGAACAAGGCCTGCTCGACCTCCGAGCGCATCACGTCGATCGCGCCTTCGTAGACGTCTCCCGAAAATCCGTCGAGGCTGATGAAATCGCCTTCGGCGACGCGATGGCTGTTCGAACGCAACTCGCGCGCGACGTACGAAACATCCAGATCGGCGCAACCCGACACGCACACCTTTCCCATCTGCCGTGCGACGAGCGCCGCATGCGAGGTCTGCCCGCCGCGCGCGGTCAGGATGCCCGCGGCGACTTCCATGCCGCGAATGTCCTCCGGACTCGTCTCCAGCCGGACGAGAATCACCTTCTCCCCGCGCCGATGCGCCGCAACGGCGTCTTCCGCGTGAAACACGACGCGCCCGCTGGCCGCGCCGGGCCCCGCGGCCAACCCCTTGGCGATATGCCGGCCCGCCTTTTTCGCCGCGGCAAGCGAGTCCGGCCGGAACACGGGACGCAGCAACTGCTCGAGCGCGCCCGCGTCGGGGATTAACCGAGTCAGGGCCTCTCGCGGCGACGCCATCTTTTCCTTCACCAGATCGACGGCGATCCGGCAGTGCGCGAATCCCGTCCGCTTGCCGTTACGCGTCTGCAGCATCCACAGTTTGCCGCGTTCGATCGTGAACTCGATGTCCTGCATATCGCGATAATGTGCTTCGAGCCGACGCACGATGGCGTCCAGCTCGCGATACGCGTCGGGCAACTCCGTCTTCAACGCGACGATCGGCTGCGGCGTCCGAATTCCCGCGACGACATCCTCGCCCTGTGCGTTGCGCAGATATTCGCCGTACAACGCCTTTTCGCCCGTCGCCGGACTGCGAGAAAAGCCGACGCCCGTCGCGCAGTCGTCCCCCAGATTCCCGAACACCATCGCTTGCACGTTGACCGCGGTGCCCCACCAGTCGGGTATGCGATTGAGGCGCCGGTAAACGTTGGCGCGCTCGTTGTTCCACGATCCGAAAACCGCGCCGATCGCGCCCCAGAGCTGGTCCCATGGCTTATCAGGAAAGCGCCGGCCCGTGCGCTTTTTGATCGCAGTCTTGAACTCGTCCACCAACCGCTGCAGGTCGCGCACATCGAGCTCGAGATCGAGCTTGATCCGCCGATCGCGCTTCACGCGTTCGATGATCGCCTCGAATGGATCGGCCTCGTCCTTATTTTCCGGCCGCAGGCCAAGGACGACGTCTCCATACATCTGCACGAACCGGCGATAGCAATCCCACGCCGCGCGTTCGCTCTCCCGGGCGAATCCCTCGACGATCGTGTCGTTGATGCCGAGGTTCAGCACCGTGTCCATCATCCCCGGCATCGACGCGCGCGCGCCCGAGCGCACCGACACGAGAAGCGGGCGTTCCGGCGATCCGAATTTCCGCCCCATGATCTTCTCGACGCTCGCCAACGCTTTCTCGACCTGCGACGCCAACTCCTTCGGATGGCTTCGTTTGTGCTCGTAATAATAGGTGCACACGTCGGTGCTGATGGTGAAGCCGGCGGGAACGGGGATGCCCAGGTTCGACATCTCCGCGAGGTTCGCCCCCTTGCCGCCGAGCAGCTCTTTCATCTTCGCGGAGCCGTCGGCGCCCCCCGAATCGAATCGAAATACATATTTCTTCGGCACGTCTTTCCTCGCGCGGGTCAAGCGGTTTGCGGGATCGGATGAACGGTTCGGAAGCGCTCCGAATGATTCGGATTCGGCGGGGTTTTGTCAATGTCACCGGGGGGCCAAACCGGCGCGGACGCACGCGTATTCGCCGTTATTTCGGGTCGAATTCCGGGTGTTTGCCGCGAAAAGCCTCCGCGGCCTTCGGCGATTTCGTGTTCAGCCGCGCGTAGAGCTCATGCGCCCGGTCCGCGTGGCCGACCGCGTAATGAAGTTCCGTAAGCTGCAACAAAACGCGCGGGTCGTCCGGCGAAAGCACCGCGAGTTTTTCAAAGATCTCGAGCGCTTCGTCGTTGCGTTCGCGCCGGATCAGAGCCACCCCAAGACGCGCCAGCGCCGGCACGAAATCCGGATTGCGTTCGAGCGACGCCCGAAAGCTCGCTTCCGCCTCTTCCACGCGGCCGAGCTTCTCCAGCGCCACGCCCCGGTTGTGATGGCATTCGTGATGTTTGGGATCCGCCTTTGCCGTGCGTTCGTAGTACTCAATCGCCTTTTCGGTTTCGCCGCGCTTGAAGTGCATGTTGCCGAGATTGTTCAGCGTGTACGCGTGATCAGGAAATCGTTTGGCACTTTCGTGATAGAACTCGAACGCCTTGTCGATCTTTCCCATCCTGTCGTAAGCGAGCGCCATGTTGTACCAGGCCATGACGTTGTCGTCGTCAAGCTCGCGCGAGCGCGTCAGCTCCGCGAGCGCGGCGTCATATTGTTTCTCGTTCAGATGCAGCACCCCGCGCGTGCTGGCGAGGACACTTTTCAGATGATCGTCGGCCACCGGGTACTTCGGCCGGCCGTGCGCGTCGACCGGCGGATCTTTCATGTACTTCTCCACGAGCGTTTCCGCCGTCGAGATCGACTCGAGCGCCTTTTTTGTGTCGCCCCCGGTCGCGTACGCGTCGCCGAGCGCGGCGTGCGCGCGGGGATCGCCCGGATCCATGCCGACCATCGCGCGCGCCTCGCGCATCATGCCGTCGCGGTCGCCCTTCTTGCGGAACATGTCCAGGCGGTTCATGTGCGTCTCGATGGAATCGAATTCCGTCGCGCGTTCCGCCGCGGTTTCCTCGCCGCCGATGTAGCCGAGGCTCTTGAGCTTTTCCTCCATCTCGCGGGATAGCTCCGGAGCGATCGCCGGAGCATCCGCGCGGATCTCGCCGGTGTCGTACGTCGGAAGTTTTGTGACGGGGCGTTTGGCGACGAATTTCTCCTCGAACGCCGCGAGAATCGGTTTGCCGTCGAAATCCTCGGCGACCGGAAGATCGAGCGCGTAAAGAACGGTCGGCGTGATATCCAGAATCGACGGCGTCTCCGATAAACGCACGCCCTGCCTGACCCCCGGCCCACTCATGAGAACGACACCCTCGATTTCGTGCCACTTGTGCGCGGTCGATACCTTCGTGTTTTCGGCCTCGGCCAGGCGGTCCTCGCGGCTCTTGAATCCGTGGTCCGAACAGACGATGACGATCGTGTTCGGATCGAGCTTGTCGAGAAGGCGCGCGAGCGCCTTGTCGTTGCGCTCGTAAACCGCGTTCAGCGTGTCGTTGTATTTATCGAACAGCTCGCCGGAAATGCCCTCCATTCGCGGGGCGCGGTACTTCATGTACAGATGCCCGGTGGTGTCGATCGATTCGAAATAGATGCCGAAAAGATCCGGCTGGTATTTCTCGTACAATTTTTCGCCGATCGCCTCATACGAACGCAGCGTCGCCAGCATGTGCATGAAGTGATGCAGCGGATTCTGAAAATCGAAGGCGCGGTTCGCGCTCGCCGCGTATTCCAGATCCGAAATCTTCATGAACGGATCAAGCATCGACTTCGGCTGAAGCAGCGGATTGACGATGTCGCTTTCGATCTCGAAGGCGATGGACTCCGGGTAGGTGCGCGAGGTGGACGCGGCGTCCTTGTTCAACCCGAGGCCGAATCCGTGCCACGCGACCTGATCGGTTACGACAAAGCCGTTCACCGTCTCCGCGGGCCAACTCGCCCACCAGCCCACGAAGCCGACGCTCCGTCCCAGGCGCGAGGCGATATTCCACAGCGCGGGCACGTCGCGCTTGGCGCTCGTGATCGGCATCGGGTTACCCGTCTTCGGATCGCGCACCATGAACCACGTGATGCCGTGACGCTCGGGCGTCACACCCGTGACGATCGACGTCCAGACGATCGGCGAAAGGATCGGCTCGATCGTCTCCAGATTCGCCCGTACGCCGCCGTCCATGAGGCGCTTGATGGTCGGAAGGCGGCCCGCCGCGATAAGCTCGTCGATGACGTCCCAATCCGCGCCGTCGAGTCCGATCAGCGCGACCTTGGGCCGCGCGTCGGTTTCGAATTTCGAGCATCCGCCCGCGAGAATCGAAACGGCAATGACGACGGCAAGAACGGGCAAACGGATGGATCGTGGGCGTTGCGTCTTCATGGCTTCCGAGCGCGGCATCCTAACAGATGCGCGCATTGCGCCAAGTCCCCCGGCATGCTTCCGGCATCGCGCGGCGCCGCCTATGATGGGCGCATGACGCTCGCATCCCGATTGGTTATTGCGCTTGTTTGCCTCGCGGCGCTGGGCGCGCTCGCCCCGACTTATACCTGCGGTGACGACGACGCCTTCGACGGCGAAACGGACGACGGCGCGACACCCGAGATACGCTGCAAAAACGCGTGCGACGCGCTGTCCGCGTGCGGTCTGGCGGTCCCGGATGATGTAACCGGCGTGCCGCTGTCCACGGCGCAATGCAAGGCCGGATGCGACGACGAGCCCGGTAATGTCGCCTGCGTCGGAGATTGCGTCGACGACTACGAGCTTTCCGGCGATTGCGGCGGCCTCGAGGCGTGTGTCACCGATGCCTGTGGTATTCCCGTCGGCTGACCGCCGGACGCGGGCACGGCGCCCATTAACTCATCAATCATCACTTCCCACGCCCGCCCCATCGCTCGATCGTTGAAACGCGTATCGATGCGTCGCCGCGCCTCCACCCCGAAACGCGACGCCTCGTCCGGATCGTCGAGCAGCCGCCGCATCGCGCGCGCAAGCGCGGCGTCGTCCCCGGGCGGCACGAGAAGGCCGCTTACGCCGTCTTCGATATAATCCTCCACGCCCATGACGCGCGTGGCGATCACGGCCCGCCCCATCGACATGCAAAAGAGCGCCGAGAGCTGCCCGAGCGACTGCCGGCGCTCCGGAAGCGGCAACACGACAAACGGCGCGTCCTCGACCAGGCGCCCGAGATCGTCCGCCGGGACGAAAGGGCGAAACTCGACGTTTTCCGGAATGGGTACGCCGTCGCGATCGATTTCCCGCAGACGTTCCCGGCCGACGATGAGCAATCGCGCGCGGCCGGAAATCGGTGCGAACGCGCGCAACAGCATCGCCCAGTCGCGAAACGCCCGCCCGTGGTGCCCCGGCGCGAGAATCGGCCCGCTCGCGGGCGCGCCCGCCGGCCGTGTTGTCCGATACGGTCCGATACCGATCGGAATGAATCGCAAGCGTTCCCCGATCTCCGGAAACACGCGTTCGTAATATTCGCGCTGCCGCGCGCTCGCGTGCACGATACGGTCGATGCGCGCCGCCGCGTATCGGACCAAACGAAGCCGCGAGCCGCCCTCGACGCGGCCAAACGACTCGACATCGAAAACAACAAGCTTCGTGCGACGGCGAAAAAGGTGAAACAACAGCGAAAGCGGCAGGCCGACTTGCGACGAATACGCGACGACAAGGTCGTGCCGAAACGATCGAATAAAAGCGACAAGGGGCGCGACCAGATAAAAACGAAGCCACGTCTTTTCAAGCCGCGTGATGGGACCAAGCCGGTAGGTGCCCATCAACGTGACGCGCGGCGGCCTTTGAAAATGCGCGAAGAACGCGAAACCCGAATCGTCGCCCGCCGACGCAAGCGGCCAGTTGCCGAGAAACAGAACCCGCAACGAGGGCGTCATGTCGTGTCAGCCGCCGCCATGTCTTGTTCCGTCAGGCGCTTGAGCACGATGGAGAACGCAAACGGCAAGACCGAAACAAACGGCTCCTCCATGATGTATTCGTGAAAAAACCAGTACGCGCACATGGCCGCCAGAAAGAGAGTCAGACCGACCGCGATCGCGGCGTCGAATTCGTTGCGCGTATGGCGGATGACGAATCGGTAGTTGCGAAATGTGATGACGTAAACGGCGATGAAAGCCGCCAGCGACAAAATGCCCGTCTCCGCGAGCATGCGGCCGTAATCGTTGTGCACCGGCACGTTGTCGGGCATCGCAAGCGACGCGGCGTCCCACGAATATTCGCGCCACGGCACCGGGAATCGCTGCATGAAATCCCACGAGTGCAGCGTGTAGGTCTTGATGCCCCAGCCGAGAATCGGCTTTTCCAGAAAAGCCATCAGCGCGTTGTACAGAAAGTAGAAACGGTCGAGATAAACCTGATCGCCCTCCTGCGTGAAGCGCGCTCCCATCGCTTCCGATATGGTCTCCGGAAGGATGAACTGAAGAATGATGCCGATGATCGCCGCGACGAGGCCGACGGTCAGCGCCATTCGCCACACGAGCGCCTTGTTGCGTTCGAAGAAGTAATAAAGCCCGATGTAGCCCACGCCAAGCACGACGGCGATGCGCGTGAAGCTGACGAAAAGCCCAAGGGCGACGGCGATGAGCACGAGCGCCCATAACGCGCGTCGTCCAAGCGTATCGCGAAAAAAGAACGTGATCGAAAATGCGAGCGGCAACAGGAGAAACATCGCAAGGCGCGGCCCCGATTCGAAGGTGCCCGAAGCGCGCCGGATGCCGGCGACGGCGTACGATGTCACAATGTCCATGCCGAACACGTCGAAGTGGTAAGCGGGGAAAAAGGCCGGCGAAATCACCGACTGCGCCACGGCCAGGAGCGACTGCACGACGCCCCACCCGATCAGAATCGCGACGCACATCGCCAGTTGCCGCCGGTCGCGAACGGCGATGATGAGCGTCAATCCGAAAACGAGCGAAATGATGTAGTACTTCATTCCCGTCAGCGAAAAGCGAACGTCGACGGAATTGACGAGCGAAAGCAGGCAAATCGCGACGTACGCCGCGATCGCGACGTACAGCGGCTCCACGCGCGCCGGCTTGCGCCGGATGATTTCGCGCGACATGAAGAACGCGAATCCGATCGCCGTCATGAATGTGATAACGCGAAGGCGCCGACCCAACAGGTTGACCCACGAAATCGGGATGATCGCGATAAGCACATAGACGAGCAGCGTCGGCCGGCGGACCAGGATCAGCGCCGCCAGCATCGCGACGATGAGCGCGAAAGCCAGGATGAAGCTCTTGAGCGCGAGCGCCGCAAGGACGATCGCGAAAATGAACATCGTCGCGAGTTCCCAGTAACGCCGCGGAATCGACGCGGCGGCTTCTTCGACATCGCGCGCCGCGCGCCGGACAAGCCGCTCGAATCTCGTCAGGCGCAGGCGACTCTCCTCGATCATCGCCCGCCCGCCTTTTTGCAAACGATGGTGAAACTCGTCAGCGCCCACAACGCCCGGACGCGGTTGCGATAAACATCGTACATAGGCGCCGGGAAAAGCCGCCGCTTCCACGAGCGCGGTCCCGTCTCGCGCGAGCGCTCGTATTCGCAGGACACGATATCAAGGCCGGCCTCGCGAAACGCGCGGCGATATTCCGACATCGTCACCGGCTCCTCGATGTAGCCGAGATCGCGCGCCCACCGGCTTTCGTCGTACGCGCGCCGCCGCCCGATCACCGGAAGCGCCGGTTCGAGCAACACCATCAGGCTGCCGGCGTCCATCACCTGCGTAAGCGTCCTGAGCAGCAGCGATTTGCGCAACGAATGGTGCAGCGTTTCGATGAGCAGAACGAAGTCGTAACGCCGGCGCAGCGCGCCCTCCTGCGCGAGTCGCGCGATGTCGTAAAAATCCGCGGTCACAAAGCGAAAGCATGCCGGGTCGCCGCCAAGCGCGCGGATGGCGCCGGGTGCGTGCGCCTCAAAATCGGGCGACACGTCCACCGCGTCCACGCGCAGCGTCGGCTCGATCGACGTCAGAAGAGCCGGCACGACGGGATGCCCCGCGCCGACGTCGAGAACCGTCTTGTTCGCAAGATCGAAACGCGACCAGTAACGAAGTGTTTCCTCGCGCCGGCTCGCCGCCGAGCGCGCGTCAAACGCCTTGCCGAATTCCTTTTTGACTTCGCGCTCGATGCGCGCAAGCCCGGATTCCTCACGCGGGTCGATCATGGGGCTCGCTCCGCGTTTCGCGTCGCCAACACGCTGACGACATCGCCTTGCCCGGTCCGATCGGCGAAAAACACGATCGCGTTCGCAAGACGCAAGACCGCGCCGCTCGACTCCAGATACGCCGCGCGGTCCTCACGCCCCTCGTGGCGCGCGGCCGCCGCGAGCGTTCGCAATACGGCGCGCGCGCTTGTCGCCGGTGCGTGGGCGATCGGCGAAAATCCCGCCTGGCGCAAGAGTGCATCGAGATTCTTCCGCGAAAACAGATGCAGATGACGCGGCGCGTCCAGGTTGTACCAGTGCTCGGTCAATAGGCGCTGAACGATTCCGTCGGTCACCGGCGTCGTGACAAGTAGCAAGCCGCCAGGCTCCATCAGGTTTCGCGCCGCGCCCAGCGCCGCGAGCGGATCGGGAAGATGCTCGATGACGTTCGACATCACCACCGCGGAAAACGGCGCAAAACGCGCGAGCGCCGCCGAAGACTCCGGGAACGTGCCGTTGACGATTGGGTATCCGCGCGCGATGGCGCGATGGGCCGCCGCGGCCGACGGCTCCACGCCGATCACCGCCCATCCGCGCGCGGCGTACTGCGCAAGCAGGTCGCCCGCGCCGCAACCGACATCGAGCAAGCGCCGGCCCGCGCCGTTGAACGCGAGCATGTTGAATCGCCCGCGCCCGGTAAGATGAAACAGGCGCGCCGCCGCCAGACGCCCGATGGCGCCAAGGGGAGAAAGCCAGATGCTCCGCCGGCCGCTCGCCGCCCATTCGGCGAACTCGCGGCGCAGGCGATCGCCCGTGCTCGGCACCGCGGTCGCCGGCAGATCGGGCCCGCTCGCGTGATGCGCGCGGTATTCGTCGGGGTAAAGCCGCGCAATGTCATCGCCGGCGGGCGCGGGATCGACGCGCCACGATCCGCACGAAATGCACGACACGACGTTTGCCTCGCCCGGGAACAAGCCCAGCGGATCGCGCGCGCGCACGACGAGGCGAGAGCGCGGATCGCCGCATAGCGCACATCGCGTCGGGACGAGCGCGAATGCACGCGGCATTTCGCGAGCCGCGGCGCTCACGGCGCCGGCTCCGTTGCGATCGGCACGCGATGGCGCTCGGGCAACATGCGCGCCGTCAGGACAACGCACGCGCCAAACCGCACGACAAGCCGGGCTATGACGGCGCCGTAAATGCCCCAGATCGCCAGAAACGGAACGATGAGCGCGATCGTCAACGTCGGGCGAATCGTCGAGGCCAGGTAATACGTTCGCTGCAAATGGTCCTGCGAGATGTAGTAGGTTTCCAGATACGTGACGACCACCGATAATAAGGCCGACGCGATCATCAGCAAAACAAGCGGCCACGAATTCGCGTACGCCGGAAAGAACAAGCGCAGCACAAAGGGAAACGCCGCGGCCGTCACGAGCGCAAGCGCGGTAAGCACGGCGACCAGCACGGCGAGCTTCGACAGGAATTTGCGCGCCGCGTCGCGCGCCTCGAGCGTCACCGCCTTGGGCCAGGCGAGGCGGTTGATTACCGTGCCGATGACGCGAAACGGCTCGGAAAGCCGCGTCGCGAGGCCATAAACCGCCATGACTGGAAGATCGTAGAACGTCCCGACGAGAACCTGGTCGATCGTGAACGACACGTTGTTGAGCGCGGCGATCCACGACAGATTCCGCCCGAACGCGTCAAATCCTTCCTCAACGTTGTCGTTCGCGCGCCGCCGCCAGACGGCGAGCGTCGCGATCGAATTCGCCGCGCCGCGCGTACCGATATTCGCCGCGAGGATCCACGCCGGGCCGCCGCCTGCGAGCGCCGCGCCCATCGTCGCCGAGGCGACGGCGATGTTGATCGCGCCGTTCACAAACGCGTAGGAACGAAATTCGCGCCGCGCGTGATACCACGTTTTGTAGTCGTCCGCGCCGAACGCCAGCGCGAATCCGATCCCCGCGGCGATGGCCGGCGCGACAAGGTCTTCGCGCCCCGTCAGCGCGAAGACGGGCCCGAGCAACACCAGGATTCCGCCGCCCGCGAGCGACCATGCCAGGCGGCGGCGCACGCCCCGCGCGAACACGCCGTCGAATCCGCGCGCGAGCGAGCGGATCATCGCATTCGACACGCCGGTCAACGTCAACGGAAGCAGGAACATCGCGATGGCGAGGATATAGAGGTAGGCGCCGTACGATTCCGGCTCGATGGCATTCGCGAGCACGTAGGTCGTCACGAAACTCGTGGCGACATTGACGGCGTGATCGGCCGTCAGCCAGGAGCCGCCGTGCGCGACGTAGTCGAAATCCATGCGCAGAAGCCGGCCGACGCGCCGCGTCCAGGGAGCGTGCGTCATGAAAGCGCCCCGCGAAAAATGGACGCGAATCGATCCGCCATCCTCTCGATATCCAGATGCTCGCGCACATGCGCCCGCGCGCGTTCGCCAAGCCGCGCGCGCAGCGCCGCGTCCTCGTTCAACTCTTCGATCGCCCGGCGCATCGCCCGCGCGTCGTCCGGCGGCACGAGAAGCACATTCTCGCGATTGACGAGCCCGTAACCCTCGCGGATCGCCGCCGTTTGCGTGACGAGGACGGCCTTGCCCGCGGCCATCGCGGAAAGCAGGGCGATGGTGGCGCCGGTGTACGGATTTTCTTCCACGGGCAATACGACAAATCGCGCCCGCGCGACGCGCCGTTTCATTTCCGGTACGGGAATCGGCGCAAGTACGCGAGCCTCGGCGGGCCACGACGTGCGCTGGGCGACGTCCGTGTAGGCGTGTACGTCCAGCTTTACGCCTGAACCCTCGATCGCGCACGCAAGCAGTTTCCAATCGCGGCGCGTGTCGAATCCGAACGACAACGGTCGGTCTTCCTCGGAGGGATCGTCCACGAAAAATCCCGCATCGACGCAAAACGGCACGAAATGCCGGCGCGCGGGCTCGACTTCGAAGATCCGCGCAAGCTCCTCGCCCTCCGCGTGACCGAAGTGAACGATCGCCGCGGCTTCGCGCAGCAGCCGCCGATACCAGCGCCAGAGAGCGCCGCGCCGCTCGGGAAAGCCGTGCGTCAGGCCGATCGTCGCGTACACGACCGGCGCGCGAACGCGTCCGCGCGCCTTGCGCGCCAGGATCGGCAGCGCGGAGCTGTCCGCGGTCGCGAAGATAAGATCCGCGCGCGCCATGTCGCCGCGCAGACATCGCTCCTGCCACGCGTGAAAACCGACGCGACGCCCGCCGTCGGAAAGCACATGCGCGGCACGCACCCATAAATGAGCGATGCCCCGGATCCGCTGCCCGGCGTCCGAAAACCACGGCTCGAATCCGCGTCGCCGCATGGCGTTAATGGCGTAAAGCGCGTGATCGGGCGCTTCGCCGCGCTCGTACGCCGCCTGCAACTCGCCTCGCGCGCGGTTGAAGACGAACAAGACCTTGGGAGCGCTCATGAGACGCCCATCGCCACCGCGTTCAGCAGCGCGATCTCCCGCTCGATGTTCGCGCGCAGATCGTAGCGCGTCTCGACGTCCTTTCGCGCCGCCGCGCCAAGCGTTCGCGCGAGTTCTTTGTCATCGAGCACGCGCTCAATCGCATCGCAAAGCGCCGCCGCGTCGTCCGGCGGCACGAGAAGTCCCGTTTCGCCGTCGCGCAACACGTCCTCGATTCCGGCCACGCGCGTCCCGACGCACGGCAAGCCCGCCGCCATCGCCTCGAGCAACGATTTCGGGTGACCTTCGATGCGGCTTGGAAGCACGAAAACATCGGCCGACGCCAACAACGCCGGCAGTTCCGTATGCGGAACCGTTCCGCGCAGGTCCGCTTCGATACCCGCACCGGCGCACGCATCGGCCAGGCGCGAACGCAACGCTCCGTCCCCCGCCACGACGAGACGCACCCGCTCGCGCATCGGCGCAAGCGCCGCCGCGAGCAGCAACGGATTCTTTTGCGGCTCGAGCCGACCGACAAAAACCACCGTCGCCTTGCCGTCGCGCCTGATGGCGCCGTTTGGCGCGAACGCTTCCGTATCCACCCCGTTGGGAATCAGATGCACGCGTTCGGGCCCGATCAACGCGCGCACGTGCGCTTCGAGGGAAGCGTTCGTAACGATAACCGCGTGCGCGCGTTTGATCGCGCGCCTCGCCACGAAGGCCGCGTAGCGCGCATAGAGCGGACGCCTTTTTTCGCGCATGAAGGCGTCGTATCGATATCCGTACGTCACCACGAGCGGGCGACGCCAGAGCATTTGCGCGATCACGGCCGGAAGCGCCGCCCCGGCATGCATCGCGCGGACGAGCGATGCACGGCGAATCCGCCGCCGATGCAAAAAGGGCAGCGCAAGGCCGTACGCCACGCCGCGCCAACGCGGCCGGCCCGCAACGAAATGCGCGTTCGGAAACGGCGTTTCGCCGCTTGCGCCGTATTCGTACACGTCCACGCGATCGAACGCGCGCGACCACGCGGCGACGTAGTTATCGTTGAAACGCGCGAGCTGTCCTTCGCGGCGCATCGTCTCCGCTCCGTCGCCCGCGTTGAGAACGACGGCGAGAATCCGCCGCCGCCGCTTGCGTGTGAGGCGATCGTGAATCGCGTCCGTTTCCTCGGCGCAACGTTCCCACGTGAAACGTTCACGCACCGCGCGCCGCGCATTGTCGCCATAGCGCGCAAGGCGCGCGTCGTCCGCAAGCAGCGACGCCAATTCGGCGCCGAAACGATCCCGATCCTCGAGTGGCAGCACGAGCCCCGTCACGTCGTGCTTGACGACCTCCGGCAGCGATCCGCGATTTGATACGACCGCGGGAACGCCCAGCGCCATCAGTTCCACGACGGCAAGGCCGAATCCTTCCAGCAGGCTCGGAAAGACGAACAGATCCATCGCGCGTGCGTAGAGCGCCTTGCGATCGTTGGCGATTCGCCCGGTGAACGTCACGCGCGATTCGACGCCAAGTGTCGTCGCGCGGCGCATCAAGCGTTCGCGGCAACCCTCTTCCCCCGGCGCGTCGTCGCCGACGATCACGAGATGCAGATCCGCATTCGTCCGCGCGAGCGGCGCGAACACCTCAAGGAGATATCCGGGATTTTTTCGCTCGGAGAGGGCGCCGACAAATCCGAAAACGCGTTTGCCGGAAAGTCCGACGGCCCGCCGGGCGTCCTCCGGCGTGCGCGGCGCGGCGTGAAGCTCCGTCGTGCCGCCGTACGTCACATAGATCTTTTCCGGGTCGAGCCCCAGGCGGGACGAAGCCTGCGCCTTTGAAAACTCGCTCGTCACAATGACGCCGTTGCAGCGGCGGCATACATGACGCACCACGAAATTCCGGATGTGCTCGTTGTCCTCGAGATGGAAAACATTGGCGGCCAAGGGCACGCCGGTCAGGGCGCGGAACGCGAGCGCCGCGGGGCCGACGTAATACGGATCCGTCACGCGCACGATGTCGAAGCGGCGCCGCGCGCCGAACCACAACCATGTGAGCGCAAGAAAAAAAACGGCGTTGCTGATGATCGGCCCGAGCTTGTAGGTGCGTTCGACGGGAATGACCAGAACGTCCCAGTTCGGGCGCGGCTCGTACTGTGACCGGAATGCGAGTGGAATGACGCACGGCGTCCCTCGCTCGGCGAGCGCCTCGAGAAGCTTCAGATGGAATATACCCCCGCCGTAGGTGTTCTCCGGCGAGAGTGACATCTGCGGCGAACAGACGCGAATCGGGCGCGGATCGGTCATCCGTGGTCCTCGCGAGCGCCCGCCCGCACGTCGCGATAAAACGCCTCCATGGCCGGCACGACCGCCGCCTCGCCGAAGTGCGCGGCGGTATGGTCTCGTGCGCGCTCGCCCATCGCGCGCCTCGCGTCTTCCGGGAGTTCAAGCATGGCGAGAATCGCGTCGGCCAGCGCGGGCGCATCATTTCGCGGCACGAGACGCCCCGTGACGCCGTCGATCACCGCTTCGGCGTTTCCGCCCGCGTCGGCCGCGACGATCGGTCGCGCGGCCGCCGCGGCTTCGAGCAGCACGCGCGAAAAGGGCTCCTGCCAGCGCGACGGCAAAACGACAAACTCCGCCGTCGCGTACAAGGCGCGCATATCCTTTTGCGGAAGCCGCCCGGCAAACAACATCGACGGCGCCGCGCGCGTCTCCTCGCGATTTCCCGCGACGACGCACACCACATCGTCGCGGCCGGCCGCGACGATCTCCATCGCGCTTGTCAGCACGCGCGCGCCCTTGCCGATCGAATAGCGGCCGACAAACGCGATCACCCGTTTGCCCGCAAGGCCAAGACGCGCGCGAAAGGCCGCAGCATCCGGCGAGGCCGGTTCGCGCGCCGCGCCGTCGCGCTCCGGCGGCAGGGTCGATTCGCTCATTGGGACGAGATTGGGTATCACACGGCTGAACGGCGGCGTCAGACGCGAAGCGCCGTAGATGTCGAAAACGCGCCGGGAGACGAAGATCGCGCCGTCCATGTTCATGATTGCCCGGACGGCGCGTTGGCGGTTCGCCCACTCCAGGCGGCGGCGAACGTCGTGGCGCGCGCGGCTCATGCCCGAAACCTCAACGCCGTAAATTTCGTTGTAGGCGCGCAGGCATCCGCGGAAATCGCCGGCTCCGCATCCCACGGGGGCCCGATCCTGATCGTGCAGGCAGATCGAAATCGGGCACAAGGCCCGGTAATCGCGCACCGTCGCGACGCACGGCAGGCCCAACGAACGCGCCGCCCGGTGCGTGGCGGCGAAACTGTCGTACCCCTGGGCGTGCAGGATCTCTGACTTGTGCTCGATCGCGGCCGATCGCGCCGCCCGCGCGAAACGCGCCTGAAAAAACGGATTGCCGAATACGTACGATGCGAACGCGCGCGGCGGATCCCCCATCGTGACGCGGACGGGAAAACGAATCACATACGCATCTCCGGAGGCCGCGAGGCGCTTGTCGATATCTCCCGCGCGCGATTGCTCGACCCGCCCGAGGTCGGGCGTGACGACGCGGACGGAGTGACCGGCCCGTGCGAGCGCGCCGGCCAGATGGAAGACGCTCCACTCCGCGCCACCCGGCGAGTGCGGCAGAAAATATTCGCTGAGCATCAAGATGCGCATCAGGTCCGGGCACGCGCCTCGCCGCGTTTCGGGCGTTTGCGGCTCGTCCTGTTTCCCGGCGCCTTTTCGACGGGGCGCGGGCGAAGAACGACGCGATATCCGGTCGTGTCGCCCGGGCGGTATTCCATCGCGTCGCGCTTGTATTGATCGAAACGCTCATAAAGCGGCAGCGAGAATCCGCCCAGAAAATCGAAGACGCCGTACCAGGGTGTATCGAGCACGACGGGCCGGCGCGCCTCGCAGGCGAAGCCACCCTCCTCGCACTCGCGCTCGAGCTCGCCGTCGCCGTATTCGATGACGTGCGTCGGGTCGCAGTAAAAACGCAGCCCCGCTTCCTTCTTCCAGCGCTTGTATTGCGTATCGGCGTTCGGCGCCGACAGCAGCAACGTGCCGCCCGGCTTCAACAAGCGACGGATCTCGCCAAGGAACGCCCGGCGATTTTCGAGGTGCTCGATCACATCGAACGCGAGCACGACATCGAAGCTCGCGTCGGCAAACGGAAGCGATTTCTCGGCGGAAAGACGCAGCAGCGTGACGTTGCGCAGCCCCTCCCACCTCGAGTTGAACGCCGCGACTTCCAATACGCGCCGGTCCTGATCGAACGCGACGACCTCGTCCATCCGCTTGGCGGCCCAGATCGCGTGCATCCCCTGATTGCAGCCGATATCCAGAAGCCGCCCGCCGGTCAGATAATCGCCGTACCAGTAATGCGCCTGGCTGTCGCGCAGCAGGTGCTTGGGATGGATCGCGCTGACGTGCTTGCGCGTCGCGCGGACGACATAAGGAGCCAGGCGTTGCAGCGTCGCGTTGAGCTTGTCCCACGCGATCAGCCCCACGCGCGAAAGCGCCTGGCTTGTCGGTCGGCGGCCCGGAACGCGCGGAATGCCTCGCGATCCGCAATAGCGGCCGATGTTGATCGCATGGCGCCGCGCGAAAGCGTGCGGGATATAGCGCCAGTCGGCCGGGCGAGCGAGCGCCGTGATCGCGTCGTAGGCGGCGCCCGCGACGAGATCGTACGCAAGGCGCGGCAAGCGGTAGCGCGAACCGGCCTGTCCGATCGCGACGCGCGCCGCGGACTCCGCGTGGAAGCGGCGGAAAAGCTCGGCGGGCGTCTCATTGTGGCTGTGGTACGCGGCGGCGGTCGGCTCGTAAACGATGCGCCGGCCGTTGGCCATCATGCAAAGCGACCAGGCGAGATCCTCTGAATACGGAAGCGTTTCGTCGAACCGTTCGCGTTCCCAGTCGGCGCGCCGGATCGCGGCGTTCGCGTTCGAATGCGTGATCGCGGAGCCCGCGTGGAGATAACGGCGCGAAAGGCCGTAGCGCCGGCGCAGACCGCGCCGGTCGAACGGATTGCAATCCGGGCGCGGAAGCTGCTTGCCGGTCACCGCCGCGACGGCCGGATCGTCTAATGGCGCAAGGATGTTCGCGAGCCAGTCGCGATCGAGCGGACGTGCGTGCGCCGAAAGCAGCGCGACGATAGGCGCGTCCGTCGCCGCGATGCCGCGATTGAGCGCGCGCCCGTAAGTGAACTCTTCCGCCGGCATCGTCTCGACGCGCACACCGCGTTTTTGCGCGAGCGCGACGGTCTCGTCCGTGCTTCCGGAATCGAGCACGAGCACGTCGAATTCGACTCCGCGCTGCCCAAGGACGGCGTCGAGCGTCGCCCCGATTTGGCGCGCTTCATTTTTGGCCCGTATCAGAACCGTGACTTTCGGCATCCGTCGCCCATTCCGTTTCGTTGTTTTCCGGGACGCGCTCCACGGCGACGCGCCGCCACGCGATGTTCAACTCGTCGGCCCGCCGGCGCTCGCCACGCACCGCGCGCAGGCGGATACGCATGGCGCTCATGTCGACGGGAACCTCAAATTCCGTTTCGATCGAAAACGCCCCGCCGCGCTCGCCGGGTTCGTAGCTTTTCGTTGCCGCCGCGGCGAACAGTTCCGCGTCGAGCGGATGCACGGCCTCCACGCCGAGCGCGTCACCCGCTCCGGCGCCGCTTGCCGTGCCTTCCACAGTCAGACGATAGCGCCCCCCGGGGTTTAGCGGAATATCCTGCCAGGCGTGAAACCAGTGCGCGACATCGGAGCCAAGGCGAACGTGCAGCGCCGGGCCGCCGCCATCGCGGGCTCGCGCGACGCGCGCCCCCTCGGCCGGAACGATGCGCCAGCGCGGAAATGTCTCGTCCAACTCCCTGTCAAAAGTGCCGTTTTGCACGAGATCGTCGTCGCGCGCGAATGGCGCGCCGGCCAATTCGCGATAGCGTCCGTACGCTCGCTCGGCCTCGTCGAATCGCCATCGATCCGCGAGGTACTCGGCGAGGCGATGCTGCGCGCGCGCCCTGTCGGGCACAACCGCCACGGCCGCCTCGATCCCGCCCGCGGAATGCAGTAGCGATTCGACGATCCGCTCCAGGTCGTCGAGGCCAAGCGCGAGCGCGGCTCGATACCAGCGGCCCGCGCGATCGTCGCGGCCAAGCGAAAGCGCAAGATCGCCCGCCGCGCGCAAGCGATCGGGGCGTACCGGGTCAAGCGCAAGGGCCTCTTCCATCGTCTCGAATTGGGCGTCGATCGCGGTTTCGTCGGCTTTCGAAAATGATTGGAGGCGAGCGCGCGCGATCGATCCCCAAAAGCGCGGTCCGGCCGCCAGGGCGTTCGCGCTCGCCGCGCGCTCGTAGCAGACCAAAGCGGCGCAAAGCAGGCGCGCCCGGCGATCGCGATCATGCCCGCCCAAGCCGCCTGACGGTTCGCAGGCGGCGACATCGCCGGCCTCCGGCGCCGAAAAACGGGAGCCCGCCTCAACGACGCTTTTCTCGATCGCGTCCGCCACCGGGGCGTTCGCGCTTTCGGCGGCGCGGTGGAGATATCGCCCTGCCGTTTCCCACGCATCCGGATCGCCCGGAATGAGGCGAATCGCACTCGACAGCCGGCGCCAGCGCTTGCGGGCATCTTCGGGGCCGACGGGATCGACGCTGTGGCGCGCGCGCGCGCGCACCGATTCCAGGGCCGACGCGCCGGCAAGCGTCGCCGCGCCCTTGACGCAAACGAGAACGGCGGCGGCAAGGCCGATGACGGCGAAAACGCGGCGCACGGGTCAGTTCTTCAGCACGCGCGTCGCCGTGACGTAAGCCAGGGCGAGGAGCGCGAAAAATGTGACGAGGTTCGCCGGGATCGCGAAGTTGAAATCGACGAGCCCGTGCGCGCCGACGGCCACCACGCCGACCAGCGCGCCCAAGGCGATCGACCGCGCGAACCGGCTGGTGCGCCGCGCGCGAGCCCGCAGCGACGCAACGACGGTCCACAGGATCATCGCCGCGATCGCGGCAAGGCCAAGGGGGCCGGTCTCGCACAGGATTTCGAGGTAGTCGCTGTGGGCGTGTTCGTAACGCGCGAGGATCGACGGCGCGCGGACAACGGCAAACGCATCGCCGAACATCCCCGCGCCCACGCCGAGAACCGGCGCCGCGGCCACGAGGCGCAGCGACGAAAGGTAGACA
>JAIOHV010000172.1 GCA_019912885.1 bacterium | reverse complement strand
ACGACGACCACCACGACGACAACGACCATCCCGTCGCCGTACGTGAAAATCAATCAGCCCACGAACAACCAGACGGTGCAGGGATACATCCTGGACATCCAGGCGGATCTGCTGCGCGCGGACACGGTCGTGGTGACGGTGGACGGGGACGATGTCACCGCCTATCTGGCGGTCACGCCGACGCAGGTGTACGGGACGCTGGCGTTCGACGCGGGAACGCACACCCTGACCGTGCTGGCCGAAAACGTCACCGGGCAAACGCAGGCGTCCGTGATCTTCAAGATCAACATGGGCGAGATCGAGATCATCGAGCCGGCACCCGGTTCGACGTACAACATACGCGACATCGGCGTCGTCGCGACGTATCTCAACATCAATCCGGGCACGATCCACGTGCTCGTGGACGACGGCGGCGGATACGACGACTGGACCGGCGATCTCTCGATCGGCGGCGGCTTCATCTCCGGCGAGTTCCCCTACGTCGACGCCGGCGATTACACGCTGCGCATCTACGGCACGCATCCTAACCATGTCGATCCGGAGGTAAATCCGGACGGCATCGTCGAGGCCTACAGCTACTTCTCGATCGAGATCGTCCCGGCGCACATCGACGTGTCGGTCGACCGCAACCAGATCGAGACAGGCGAGGTCGTCAACGTGACTTACGCCGTCATTGACGAGAACGGCAACGACGTCACCGGGACGACGAATGTCGATTGGGACGTCGTGCCGCCGACCGGCGCGGTGGTGGACGAGTTCGCGCAGACGGTGCTGTTCACGCAGCCCGGCCAGTTCAAGATCAACATCTCCGCCATCGTCGGCGGCGAATTTGTCGAGGGCTACGCTTACGTGTGGGTGGACGCGCAGGCGCCCGGAAGCGTTGAGATCGAGCTTTCCGATTACGACGTCCCGGCGGGCCAGCAGATTTCCGCGACGGCCACCGTTTACAACGAGCAAGGCCAGGAAACCTACGGCAAGGTGATATGGAGCGCGTGGCCGAATTACGGCGTTTCCATCACGCAGGGCAACCCGGGCTACCTGACGTTCACGCGGGCCGGAGAGGTCGCGGTGCGCGGCACCGTCGAGGGCAGCAACGTCTTTGACGAAAAAATCGTCATCGTGCGTGCGGGCGACCCATGGCGCATCGACCTTTTGATTCCCGATCCGGTGATTCCCGAAGGCGGCTACACGCACCCGGCGGCGGTGCTTCGCGACCAGTGGGGCAATATCGTCACGGAGGTGCCCGCGGCGTTTGCCGTCAACCCGACGTTCGGCGTACAATTGAACACGCCGGCGGCCGGCGACATCACGTTCAACAACCAGGGCATCTACGACATCACGGCGACCGCGGCGCCGCCGTGGAACGGCCTTTCGGACACGGATTCGGTGCAGGTGATCGACATGACCGCGCCGGACATCGAAATCTGGACGCCGGATCGCGGGCTCTGGATGAACCAGGGTTCGACGCTGTTCTCGGGCATCGTCCACGGGTGCGATTACATCAACGATGTCGCCTACTTCTCGGATTCTCCGGCGACCCCGCGCGACCTCTCCGGGCCGCCGAACGCGTGCCAGTTCTCGCACAACCATCTGCTCGGCACGGGTCTGAATGTCCTTCAGATCGAGGTCGTCGAGGGCGGCAGCGGCAATCACGCGAAGGCGTCGGTATCCGTGATGAACGGACCCAAAGTCCCCGACGGCGCGCTGGTGCCGAACTCGATGCGCCTGCGCATCAACGAATCGGGCTTCCTGCAACTGTCGCAGGTCGTTCTGCCGATCCTTCAGGAACTGGTGGACCAGATTCCCGAAATGCTCTACGCGATGAACCCGATCTTCGACGAGAAGGTGAAGCTGTGGGGCATCACGCTGGCCAGCGCGCGCGCCGAGGTGCGCTACGCATCGTTCGGCAACCCCTGGTTCACGCTCGACGTTCTGCCGGACCTCGGCATCGAGCTCGACGCGTGGGTTGACGACATCGATCTCGAATTCAAGGTCAAGGGCACCATACTTGGCATTGGCTATTCGATCTCCGGCGACGTGGGCTTCGACCGCGTGCGCATGATCGCCGACGCGTTCATCTACGTGGACGAGAACGACCGGTTCACCGTGGAAATCGAGCGCATCCGCATGTTGCTGTCCGGCTTCAACTTCGACATCAACAACTTCCCCGACTCGCTCGAGGATCTGTTCGAAGACACGATCGAGGACATCATCGAGGATCTCATCGAGGATGTCCTGTCCGATGCCGTGCCGCCGCTTCTGGAAGAGCTGCTGAACCAGATTCCGACGAGCTTCACGTTCGACGTGGGCGGTATTTCGTTCGCCGTGGAGTACGCCTTTGACCACATCACGTGGGACGAGGACGGCGGCTCCTTCTACATGGATATGTCGATGGATACGCCCGACATCGTGCCGGGCATCCCGAACCACGGCGGGTCGCTCTACACCCCGGGCATCGTTCCCCCGCACAACGCGATGGGCAAATACATGCCCGGCTCGGCGAATCCGTACGGCATCGGTGTTATGCTCGCGGACGACTTCCTGAACCAGGCGCTCAATCTCCTCTATCGCACCGGTTTGATCTCGCAGGATCTCGACCTCGGCGTCGATACGTCCAACGCGCTCATCAACCTGATCTTCCCGGGTCTCGACGCCGCGGCGTCCGGCGACATCATCGTGAAGCTGCGCCCGCAATTCCCGCCGGTGTTGTACGTCGCGCCGCAGGGCGGCTCCCCGACTTACATCCCGGTCGAAATCCAGATGGGCGAGCTTGAAGTCAACATGTTCGTCGATACCGGCGCGGATGAAGTGCTGTTCCTGCAAATGGCGGTCGGGCTCATCCTGCCCGCGGACATGGGCGTGAAGTTCCCGGACAACACGATCGAGCTCTTCTTCGGCGATCCGGAAATGGCGATCTACGTGTTCGCGGAGCCGCTCATCAATTGGGACAACAACCTCTTCGAGGACGTCGCGCCGCTTCTGGCGGATATCCTGATTCCGCTGCTCTCCGAGTTCCTCGGCGGCATCCAGTTGCCGACGTTCGAGGGCTACGGCATCACCGTGCTCGACCAGGACATCATGGGCGCGAACAACGACTTCATCGGGATCTTCTCGGACATCCTGTTCCCGACAAACTGACCTGATGCGCGCAACGGGCCGGCGAACATTCGCCGGCCCGTTGTGATTGGCACGCCTTTTTCAAACCGGATCGGCCGCTTCTGCGGACAATATGGACATCATGGACGCAATGGACATGATGGACTCATGAACACGCACAAGCTCCAACTGGCGGACTCCGTGGCGCGTGGCGCGGGGATGCAGGACGTCCGCTCGCCGTACAGCGGCGAGATCGTCGCGCGCGTCGAATACGCGAGCCTTGACGCCGTCGATCGCGCCATCGACATCGCGGCGGGTACGTTTGCCGATCGCGCGGCGTGGATCCCCGCCTACGAGCGTGCCTCGATCCTGAAGCGCTCGGCGAATCTTCTTCGCGATCGCGCGGAGGATTTCGCGCACACGATCGCGCTGGAGGGTGGAAAGCCGCTTGCCGACGCGCGCATCGAGGTCGCCCGCGCGGCCAATACGTTCGATCTTTCCGCCGAGGAGGCAACGCGCGTTCACGGCGACGAAATTCCCATGCGCGGCACGCCCGCGGCGGCCGGACGCCTCGCGTTCACGACGCGCGAGCCGATCGGCGTCGTGGCCGCGATCAGCGCGTTCAACCACCCTGTCAATCTCATTGCGCATCAGGCCGCGCCGGCGATCGCCGCGGGGTGCCCCGTCCTTGTCAAACCCGCGCCGGAAACGCCTGTCAGCGCGATCCGCGTCATCGAACTGCTCGTCGAGGCCGGCTTGCCGCGCGCGTGGACCACGGTGCTGCCCGGCGACGCCGATGTCGGCGAGCGCCTGGCGACGAGCCCGCGCATCGCGTACCTCTCGTTCATCGGAAGCGCGCGCGTCGGCTGGATGCTGCGCGGCAAGATCGCGCCGGGCGTGCGCATCGGTCTGGAACACGGCGGCGTCGCGCCGTTTATCGTCGATGAAACCGCCGATCTTGGCGCCGTCGTGCCGCAGATCCTGAAGGGCGGCTTTTATCACGCGGGGCAGGTGTGCGTGAGCGTGCAACGGGTTTTCGCGCACAAAGCCATTGCGGTCGATCTCACGCGCCGCATCGCGGAGGGCGCCGGGCGCCTTATCGTCGGCGATCCCTTGGACGAGAAAACGCAGGTCGGGCCGATCATCCGCGCGCGCGATATCGAGCGCATTCAGGCGTGGATCGACAAGGCGGCGGACGCCGGCGCGCGCGTGGTGTGCGGCGGGCGCGCGCTTCCCCATCAGAGCTACGCGCCGACCGTGATCGCCGATCCGCCCGACGATTCGCTACTCATGAATGAAGAGATCTTCGGACCGGTCGTCGCGGTGCGCGCGTACGCGGACGACGACGAGGCCATCGCGCTCGCCAACGCGACGCCGTGGTCGTTCCAGGCCGCGGTCGCCACGCGCGATATCGGCCGCGCGTTTCATTTCGCATCGCGCCTTGATGCGTCCGCGGTGATGGTCAACGACCACACGGCGTTTCGCGTGGACGGCATGCCGTTCGGCGGCCGTAAGAAATCCGGTCTCGGCGTCGGCGGCGTGCCCTTCGCGGTACGCGAATTGACCCAGGAAAAACTCATCGTGGTGCGCGCCGAATGAGGGCGGCGGGCCGGCCATCGCGCGTTGTCGTCGTCACCGGCGCGGGCAGCGGCATCGGCCTTGCCGCGACGCGGATGCTCGCGGGCGCGGGGTATCGCGTGGCCGCGGTCGTACGCAAAAACGACGACGCCATTGCGCTCGCCGCCATCGAAAACGTCACGCCGTTTCTGGCGGATCTCGCGCTCGCGGACCAGGTCGATCGCCTCGTCCGGGAAATTCGCGAACGGATGGGCGATCCGAACGTGCTCGTCAACAACGCGGGATTCGGCGCGCGCTCGGCGATCGAGGAGACGCCGCCGGCGACGATCCGCGAGATGTTCGAGGTCAACACCTTCGCGGCCATCGCGCTCGTGCAGGCGTTCTGTCCGGCGATGCGCGCCGCCGGGGAAGGGCTCATCGTCAACGTCAGCAGCGTGACGGGCGTGCTTTCCTCGCCGTTCGGCGGTATCTACGCGGCGACCAAACACGCGATGGAGGCGTGGAGCGACGCGTTGCGCATGGAACTTTCGCCGTTCGGCGTGCGCGTCGTGTTGATCGAACCCGGGCCGGTCGCGACGCGGTTTTTCAAGACGGCGCGGCATCATTCGGAACCGGTCCTGATGAATCCCGGCTCTCCCTACGGGGCGGCTTATTCGAAGACGCTCGACATGATCGCGAACATCAACAAGGACGCCGTCACGCCCGAATCCATCGCGCGGCTGATTCTCGATCTGGTAAACGGCCGTCGCCCGCGCGCGCGGTATCGGCGTCACCTGCTTTCGCGCATCGCGCCGTTTCTTGTTTTTCTGATGCCGCGCGCGATCCTCGACCGCGTGTTGCAAAAATCCGTCGGTCTGCGCTAGGCGGCGTACGCGACGGTGATCCGGCTCACCGTTGGCGGATGGTGATGTCGCGATGGCGTTTGCGTCGCCGTATCAAGGCGTGCATGCTTCGGCCTTACACGCCCGCGTTCGTCCCGGCGCGACGGACCCGTCGTCGATTCGCGGCCGGCGTCCTTGCGGTCGCCGTCGCGCTTTCCGTGCCGGCGTGCCGCAAGAACGCGACGAACCACGCGGTGGACCAGGGAGAATTCCGGAACATGACGCAATCCCCTCCAGGCGTTCCACCTTACGCGGACGGCCTGATGCGCGACCTGCTCGCCGCGTACGCCGCCAGGGGCGCGGCTTGGGCGCCGCGCACGCGGCACCTTCTCGACGACGGCCGCGCGAAATACGTGAACCGGCTCGTCCTCGAGACGAGCCCTTACCTGCTCCAGCACGCGCACAACCCGGTGAACTGGTACGCCTGGGGCGACGAGGCTTTTGAGGAGGCCAAGGCCCGCAACGTGCCGGTCCTGCTTTCCATCGGCTATTCGACCTGTCACTGGTGCCACGTCATGGAGCACGAGTCGTTCGAGGATGAGCAAGTCGCGGCGTTTCTCAACGAGCGCTACGTGCCGATCAAGGTCGATCGCGAGGAGCGCCCGGACGTGGACGCGATCTACATGAACGCGGTGCAGATGCTGACCGGGCACGGCGGCTGGCCGATGACCGTCTGGCTGACGCACGATCGCAAGCCGTACTACGGCGGCACGTATTTTCCCGCGCGCGACGGCGATCGCGGCTCCCCCGTCGGGTTTCTGTCGCTGCTCGATCGATTGTCCCAGGCCTTTCACGAGCAGCCCGATCGCGTCGCCAGTTCGGCCGCGCGCGTTGCCGAGGCCATACGCGCGAATCTCTCGCAGCGGCAGACCGGCGACGCCCCGACGCTCGACGCCGTGCACGAGGCAATGCGTTATTACACCGCGAATTACGACGACATGTACGGCGGCATGGCCGGGTCGCCGAAATTTCCGAGCAGCCTGCCGGTGCGGCTGTTCTTGCGCTACGTCCGCCTGACGAACAAGCCCGAATACCGCGAAATGGCCGCGAACACGCTGCGCCGGATGGCCGCGGGCGGCATGTACGACCACGTCGCCGGCGGATTCCACCGCTATTCCGTGGACGAGGCGTGGCTCGTGCCGCACTTCGAGAAAATGCTCTACGACAACGCGCTGCTGCTCGCGGCGTACCTCGAGGGCTGGCAAACCACGGGCGATCCGGATTTCGAGCGCGTCGCGCGCGAGATTGTCCAATATGTCGCGCGCGACATGACCTCGCCCGAGGGCGCTTTCTATTCCGCGACCGACGCCGACAGCGTCACGCCCGACGGCCACATGGAGGAAGGCTGGTTTTTCACGTGGACGCCCGATGAATTGGCCGACGCGCTCGGCGGCGAGCGCGCCGGAATCGTCAGCCGCTATTACGCGGTGACGCCGCACGGCAACTTCGAGGGACGCAATATCCTTAACACGCCGCGTCCGATCGGCGAGGTGGCGCGCGAATTGTCGATGGACGCGGGTGAGCTGCGCCGCGTCATCGACGAGGCGCGCGAATGGCTCCTGGCCGTGCGCGCGGGGCGCCCCGCGCCGCTGCGCGACGAGAAGATCCTCGCGTCGTGGAACGGCCTCATGATTCAGGCCCTCGCGCGGGCGGGTCTCGTGCTCGACGACCCCGACGCCATCGCCCGCGCGACTCGCGCCGCCGATTTCGTGTTGTCCGAAATGCGCCGCGACGGCCGCCTTTTCCACACCTGGAAGGACGGCCGCGCGCGGCATCGGGCGTACCTGGACGACTACGCCTTCATGATCGCGGGCCTGCTTTCACTTTTCGAGGCGACCGGGGATGTGCGTTGGTTCACCCAGGCCACGGCGTTACAGACCACGCTCGATGGACATTACGCCGACGAGGCGGGAGGGTATTTCATGACCGCGAACGATCACGAGGCGCTGCTTGCGCGCGAGAAACCCGCCTACGACGGCGCCGAGCCGTCCGGCAATTCCATCGCCTGCCAGAACCTTCTGCGATTGCACGCCTACACGGCCGACGACGCCTACCGCGCGCGCGCGGACAAGTTGTTGAGCGCGTTTTCTCCCGTCCTCGAGCGCGCGCCGGTCGCCCTGTCGGAGATGCTGATCGCCATCGACTTTCGTCACGCCGCGACGCGCGAGGTCGTGCTGGTGCGTCCCGCCGACGGCGACGTCGAACCGTTTCTGGAGGTCGTTCGCGAAAATTTCCTGCCGCACGTCGTCCTGGCCGTCGTACCCGAAGGCGACGGGGCTAAGGATGATACGCCCGCGCAAGCCGTTCCGATCACCGCGGGCAAGACGCCGCTTGGCGGGGCGGGCACCGCTTATGTCTGCCGGCAGGGCGCGTGCGAGCGGCCGGCGACGGACACCGCGACCTTTCGCGAACAGCTTGGCATCGCGCGCCATGACGCGAAGTAACCACGCAATGGGAGGAACCGATGGCAGACCCCAGGATCGCCGAACGATTCCCGGCCGTTCTTGAGCTGGAACCCGGCACGTACAAATGGTGCGCGTGCGGGGATTCGCAAAATCAGCCGTTTTGCGACGGATCGCATCGAGGCACGGAGTTTTCGCCGCGCGTTGTCGAACTGACGGAGAAAAAGCGCGTCGCCCTGTGCCAGTGCAAGCACAGCGGCAACAAGCCGTACTGCGACGGAACGCACGCGTCGCTCGGGGGTGACGGAGCGTCCTAGGCGCCGCTCCAGAAAGGGCGCGTGCGCACCGGGCCGTGCGCGCGCACGTGGCTTCCGATCCGCCGGAATCGCTCCTCTTCGTCCGGCAGGATCGGCCCCTCGACAAGGGCGGCCAGCGCCTCGTCGAGCTCGTCGGCGTTCGACGGACCCGCGATCGCCACATCGACCGAAGGATGGCTCATCGCGAAGCGGTAGCAGTCGCGCCCGCGCATCGGCGTTTCGCCGTCGGGCATCAACCTTGATTTCAGCAGATGCCCCCAGCGCGTGTTCGTGTACGAAACGACGCCGGGGCGCGGCGCGGGAAGATGCGAAAACACCTCGTTTTCCGCGCCGGTGTGCGCGGCGTTGTAGCGCACGTGCAGGATGTCGATGTCGTCGATTCCCGCGTATTCGAGAAAGCGAGGCCGGTTGTGCGAGGAGATCGCGATGTGCCGGACGAGCCCCTTTTCGCGAAGATCGCGCGCCGCGTCGAGCACCCGCGCCGGCGGCGGCCGGTCAAACCAGCCGAGCAAAAGCACGTCGAGCTGTTCGATCGCGAGCCGCTTCATGCCAAACTGCGTCGTCGCGGTCAAAAGCGCGCCCGATCGCGAATAGCTTTGCAGGACGATGACGAGGTCGCTACGATGGCCCGCGGCACACAGGTCGCGGATGGCGGCGGACATGCCGCCGGCGCGCCTCGATCCGTGGTACCAGTAATTGACGCCGGCATCAAAAGCTTTGAACAGGCCGCGATAGCCGACGCCGTATCCGCCGGCGATGCCGAGCGGACCGACCGACAACCCCGAGCGACCGAGCGTCACGCGTGACAGAAAGGCAGGCACGATTGGCGACCTCCACGCTGGAAAAGGAACGGCGCGAACAGCAAAACGGAGCCCGGCGCCCCGCGAGCGATGTTAAGCCAGGAGACGCCGCGCGCAAACCGTCGATCGAACGGCTGGTCGGCGACTATGAGCGCCTCTCGCCGGAGGACCGCGCGCGGGTCCGCCGGCTGATCTTGCGTCGCGCGGGCGAGGAAGAGGCGGTTGCGCGCGCCGTTAAGCCGGCCGAAAGCGTCGATATCGCCGCACCCAAAAGCACGGACGATTTCGAATTGCCCTCCGAGCAGTTCTTCGCGTTTTTGCGCAATGTCTGGAAAGCGGTGGAAAAATACGTTCCGTACGACAGCTATCGCGACGGCGACGAAGATCGCCTCGACCTTGTGCGCGAGGAGGTGTTGCACGCGCTCGAACCGCTCGAGTGGGTGCTGAAAACCTATTTCCGCTACGAGGTCAACGGCCTTGAACACATCCCCCGCAAGGGCCGTGCGATCATCGTATCGAATCACGGCCTTCTGCCGGTGGACGGTTGGTTTTTGTTCTACGAAATCTGGCGGCATCGCGGCCGTTGGGGACGCGGCCTGACGGACTGGCGCATCTATCGCCTGCCGTGGCTGCGCCAACTTTTCATGGATATGGGGATGGTGGTCGGCAGCCACGAAAACGGCGATCGCCTGCTGCAAGACGAGAACCTCATCTTCATCATGCCCGGCGGGTCGAAGGAGGCGTGGAAATCCTCGAAATACCGCTACCGGCTTTTGTGGCGCGGGCGCACAGGCTTTGTCCGCCTGGCGCTTCGCAACCGCGCGCCGATCATCCCGTCCGCGAACGTGGGCACGGACGACACCTACCGCGTTTTTTTCGACGGCTACACCACCGCCTACCAATTGTTCCGCACGAAGAAGGTGTTGCTGCCGATCAGCGTGCCGGTCGGACTCGGCCTGTTCCCGCTACCCGTCAAAATGACGCAATACGTGGGCGAGCCGATCCATCTTCCGTATCCGCCGGAAGCCGAAAATGACCCCGCCATCGTCGAGGAGTGTCAGGAAATCGTGAAGGCGAAGGTCTACGAGTTGATCGATATCGGCCTGCGCGAAAGGCAGGAGCGCTCGCTCGGGCACATCGTTCGCGGCCGATAGAGCCGTCGTTCAAAAGCGTAATCGGCTCCACGGAAAGCGCGGTCGTGCGCGCCTAGTCTTGCCCGGCGACGCCGGGGTCCCTTTATCGAGGAGGAAATCTTGATGCCGACGCGACGAAACGTATTGGCGGCATCCGCGGCCGCCCTTGGCGGGCTGGCGCTATTCGACCGGCGATCCGCCTTGGCCGACAAGCCGAGTCTGCAAAAGGTGGCGCTGCCCGGCGCCGGTTACGTTGCCGACGGCAAACACGAGCTGCCGCCGCTGCCGTACGCCTACGACGCGCTTGAACCGCACATCGACGCCAAAACGATGCAGCTCCATCACGACATCCACCACAAGGGCTACGTGGACGGCCTGAACGAGGCGGAACAGGCGCTGGCAAAGGCGCGCGACGCCGGCGACGCCGGCGCGATCGGCAAGGCGGAATTGGCGCTGGCATTTCACGGCAGCGGCCACGCCAATCACACGACGTTCTGGAACAACATGAAGCCGGCGGACGCGAAAAAGGGCGCGCCCGAAGGGGCGCTCGCCAATGCGATCGCGCGCGATTTCGGCTCGCTCGACAAAATGAAAACGCACCTGACCGCCGCGGCGGGAAAGGTCGAGGGTAACGGCTGGGGGATGCTGGCGTATCACCCCCTGTTTCGGAAGCTCTACGTTCTTTCGGTCCACAATCACCAGAACACGTCGGTCGTCGGAGCGATCCCGATTCTTGTCGTCGATGTCTGGGAGCACGCGTATTACCTGAAGTACCAAAACAAGCGCGGCGACTACATCAAGGCGTGGTGGAACGTCGTGGATTTCGCGGACGTCGAGGCGCGCTACGCCGCGGCGGCGCGCATTTGACCGTGCCCGCGTTTTTCCAGATCCGGATACGAACCGCAACCATCAGGATGCGGGTCTGATCATTGGAACCGCGACCGTGAGGAAGCGGGTCTGATCATTGGGACCGCGACCGTCAGGGAGCGGGTTTTTAACGGAGGATTCATGAAACGAGGTCTAAACACCGGTGGAATTGTGGCGATCCTCGCGGTGATGTTCGTCGTCGCGGGCTGTGCCGAAAAGGGGTTGGCGGATGTCAGAGTCGGGGACGCCGCGCCCGCGTTTTCGCTGACGGGCATCGACGGCAAGACGCACGCGCTTGACGCGTACAAGGGCAAGGTCGTCGTGCTCGAATGGACGAATCCAGGCTGCCCGTTCATCGTCCGGCACGCGAAGGAAAAGACGATGCCGACGCTTGCGGAAAATCACCCCGACGTCGTGTTCCTCGCGGTCAACAGCACGAAGGCCGATCACGGCGATTACCTCGAGCCCGCGGAATACAAAAAATGGCTCGACGAAAACGGCGACGCGACGACGACGCTCTACGACAAGGACGGAACGGTCGGAAAGAGCTACGGCGCGAAAACGACGCCCCACATGTTCGTTATCGACGAAAAGGGCAAGGTGATTTATGCCGGCGCGATGGACGACAACGCGAGCCCGCGCAAGAAGGATGGCGTCACCAACTACATCGACAAGGCGCTCGCCGCGCACAAGGCCGGCAAGACGCCCGACCCGGCGCAGACCAAGGCGTACGGCTGCGGCGTGAAGTACTGATGACGTGGTGAATTTGCCGGAAACGGCTCATCGAAAAGGCCCCGCGCGGGCCTTTTCGTCATCTTGGGCGACTTTTCGTCATCCTGCGCGACTTTTCGTCATCCTGAGCGACTTTTCGTCATCCTGCGAGACTTTTCGTCATCCTGAGCGAAGCGAAGGACCTGGCCAGCCCCGGCTGGCGGTCGCGCTCAAAGCACAACGGTGCGTCAACAAGGAATCTCTCTCTCGCTACGCGTCCGCCGCGCCGCGATCCTTGTACATCGCGTCGTAGTAACGCCTGTATTCGCCGGAGAGGATGCGCGTCCACCACGATTCGTTTTCGACGTACCACGCCACCGTCTCGCGAATTCCCGCCGGAAAATCGATCGAAGCCTCGTGGCCGATCTCGCGCGCGAGCTTCGCCGAATCGATCGCGTAGCGGCGGTCGTGCCCCGGACGGTCCTTCACGAAACGGATGAGCTTTCGGCTCGTGCCCGGCGCGTTACCGCGCGTTTCGTCCACGATGTCGCAAACCAGATGCACGATATCGATATTCGCCCATTCGTTTTTCGCGCCGATATTGTAAACCTCGCCCGCGCGCCCGCGTTCGATGACGGAGAGAATCGCGCGCGCGTGATCGCGCACGTGGATCCAGTCGCGCACGTTTTTGCCGTCGCCGTACACGGGCAGCGGCTCGCCGCGCAGGCCGTTCAGGATCATCAGCGGGATGAGCTTTTCGGGAAATTGATACGGCCCGTAATTGTTCGAGCACCGCGTCACAAGAACGTCCATCCCGAACGTCACGTGATACGCGAGCGCGATGTGGTCGGCGCCGGCCTTCGACGCGGAGTAGGGGCTGCTCGGCCTGATCGGGCTGTCCTCGGTGAACGCGCCCTCGGGGCCGAGCGAGCCGTACACCTCGTCGGTGCCGATCTGCACGAAGCGCGCGCCGCCGTGACGCCGTACGGCTTCCAGAAGCGTCAGCGTGCCGCGCACGTTGACGTCGACGAAGATCTCCGGCCCGGCGATCGAACGATCGACGTGGCTTTCCGCCGCGAAGTTGACGACGTGCGTGTAGCGGTCTTGCGCGAAAAGGGCGTCGAGCCGATCGCGGTCGCGGATATCCGCCTTCTCGAACCGGAAGCGGTCGTCCGGCAGGCCGGCGAGGTTTTCCAGGTTGCCGGCATACGTCAGCGCGTCCAGCCCCACGACAAACGCTTCGGGGTCGGCGCCGAGCAGTTCGCGAACGAAATTTGCGCCGATGAAACCGGCCGCGCCGGTGACGAGGATACGCCGGGCGGCCATCTAGCCGTCTTTCCGCGACCAGTCGTACGGGATGCCGCCATCATGCGGATCGATGCGGAACTCGTCGGGATCGTCGTAGCGATAGGGCATCGTCGGCGTGTTGATGACGATGGCCTCTTCGTCGCCGACGGCCTTGAAGCCGTGCATGACGAGCGCGGGGATCTTCACGAGCATGGGATTGTGCACGCCGAGAAAAAACTCGTTCACCATGTTCGCGGTCGGCGACGTTTCCCCCTGGTATCCGTGTCCGAGCGCGGGATCGCGCCCGTCCCACAGCACGAGCTTCATCATCCCGCGCACGACGGCGAAGTGGTCCGTTTGCAGGTGGTGGTAGTGCCACGCTTTCACGACGCCGGGGTAGGCGGTCGTCATGTACACCTGGCCGAATTTCTCGAAGATATCGTCGTCGACGCGAAGGATTTCCATCAGCCGCCCGCGTTCGTCGGGGATGACGCGGAGCGGTTTGACTTTTACGCCGTGGATCAGTTCGCGCGCCATCGTCATTCCTTCTCGAACAGGTCGCCGAAGTCCATGGAAAAGGCCACCGCGTTGGCGCGGTGCCACGATTCGAACGTGCCCGCGTCCGACCAGAATCCGGACACGCGGGCCAGGCGCATCTCGCCGCGGCGGATGTAGTGGTTGTTCACGTCCGTGATTTCAAGTTCGCCGCGCCGGGACGGCACAAGCGTCGGCACGACATCAAACACCGTGGCGTCGTAAAAATACAGTCCCGTCACCGCGAGATTCGATCGGGGGTTCGCGGGTTTTTCCTCGATGCCGGTGACGCGGTCGCCTTCGATCGTCGCGACGCCGAAGCGCTCCGGATCGTCCACTTCCTTGACGAAGATCATCGCGCCGTGGGCGTCGCCGGCGCGGAAATCGTCGGCGAACGGCGCGATGTCGTCCTCGAAGATGTTGTCGCCAAGGTGCACGGCCACGGCGTCGCCCGCGGCAAACCCGCGCGCAAGGCCCAAAGCCTGGGCGATACCGCCGGGCCGGTCCTGCACGCGAAACGTGAATTCCAGGCCGAACTGGTGGCCCGAGCCGAGCTGCTGAACCATGTGCCCCATGTGGTCGCGGCCGGTGACGACGAGGATGTCCGTGATCCCCGCGCGCTTAAATTTGGCGATGGGGTGGTAAATCATCGGCACGCGCCCGACGGGCAAAAGGTGCTTGTTCGTGATGTCGGTCAGCGGGCGCATCCGCGTCGCGGTCCCGCCGGCCAGAATGATGCCCTTCATCGAACCTCCCAAAACGCGCGCGCATATTGGCATTTCGCGGCGCGGGCGCGCAACACGCGGGAACGCATTCGGCGGTACACGGAGATCACGGAGGAGACACGGAGAACACGGAGGAATCCTTCGCGAAATGGTCAAAAACTTGTCGCGTCACGGCACGGCGCCCGCTAGTATCACGTCAATGACGCACCGTTTCGCCCTCACCGTCGATGTCGAGGAATGGTTCATGGTCGAGAACCTGCGCCCGGCATGCCCGATCTCGTCGTGGCCGAACCTCGAATCGCGCGTCGTGCCGGCGACGGAGCGCGTGCTCGCGATCCTGCGTGAGGAAGGCGTCGGCCGCGCGACGTTTTTTGTGGTCGGGCAGGTGGCCGAACGCTATCCCGATCTCGTCAAACGCATTGCGGGCGAGGGATTTGAGATCGCGTCGCACAGCATGGATCACATCTCGAATTTCGAGCACGACGAGGAGCGCGTGCGCTGGAATCTCGCCGAAAGCAAACGCGTGCTCGAACGGATCGCGGGCGCCGAAATCGCGGGCTATCGAGCGCCGAGTTTTTCGATCGACGACCGCGTCGTGCGTATCGCTCGCGAATGCGGTTATCGCTACGACGCGTCATACAACGACACGAGCGGACACGACCGCTACGGCCGAGCGGACTTTTCGGCGTTCGATCGGATCGCGCCGGGCATCCTTCGCGACGCGGACGGTTTCACCGAGCTTGGCGTCGCGAACCTGCCGTTCGCGGGAAAGCGCGTGGGGTGGGGCGGCGGCGGATACTTTCGCCTGATCCCCGGCCCGATCTACAACGCGGGTATGCACCGCGTTCTCGACGCCTTCGGCCACGCGGTTTTCTACTGCCACCCGTGGGAGTTTGATCCTGCCCAGCCGCGCGTGTCGGGCATCTCCGCCGGCGCGCGATTTCGCCACTACAACAACCTCGCGAAGATGGAGCCGCGCCTGCGCGCGTTGATTCGCGATCTCAAATTGCGCGGCGTGGAGTTCGTGACCGCGGGGGAACTGGCGGAGGCGGCCGGCTGATCGCGGTCGAATCGCAATTCAACACAAAACCACAAAATACACGAACGACACAAAAGTCATTTTGTGTCTGACCTTCGTGCCCTTTGTGACTTTGTGTTGAAAAGCCATCAGTCGCCTGTCGCCCGATATTCCCGCTCGATCACCACCGGTTCGCTCAACACCATTCCCTGCAACGGAATGACCGCGGCGGCCGGGTCGAACGGGCAGCGGACGTCCTTGATCGCCGAACGGCAAACGCCATCGATGAACTCCCAGGGATCAATGCCGGCGGGTGCGATCTCGCGCGGGTCGCGCCACATCAATTCGAATCGCCAGGGCGGTTTGATGTTGCCGCGCGGGCAGAAACGCGCGGCGGCGATCGGCCCGCAGCGGCGGTCGCCATATTCCACGAGCCACGCGCGCGCGCCGATGCAGGGCTCGTCGCGCTCGGCCGTATTTTCGGCCGCCAACAGGGCGCCGCGCAGATGATTCACGAGCGTGCGCCGATCGACGGCACACGGCACGCCGATCTCGACGACCTGCCGCGCAGGCGCGTCTCCTTCCACGTTCGTCATCGTGTAAAATTCGTGGTCCGTGCGCGCCTCGTCCCATTCAAGGGTCAGGTCGAGATATATCGCCGGCTCGTCGGTCACAAGGTTCGCGGCAAGGTAGATAACCACGCCAAACAGCGCCGCCACGATGGCGTAAGCGGCCGGGCGAGGGACGCGCAAAGGCTCGAAACTCATGCGACGCGGCGCGTCATGGCGCGGTTGGCGTCGGCACGCCGGTGCCCGGCCCGGTCATCGGCACGAAACGCACGGGCAGCAGATCTTCGCGCACGAAATCGCCCTTGCGTTTGACGTATCGCGCCAGGTTCTGGAATGACTCGCCCACGGGAATTACAAGGCGGCCTCCCTCGGCGAGCTGTTCGATGAGCGGCCTGGGAACTTCCTTTGGCGCGGCGGTCACGAGGATCGCGTCGAACGGCGCATTCTCCGGCCATCCCCGAAAGCCGTCCCCGCACTTCACCTTCACCCGGCCATAACCGATGCGCTTCAGCGTTTTCTGCGCGCTTTCGGCAAGGTCGCAGAGAATCTCGATCGAGTAGACCTCGCGCGCAACCTCGGCGAGCACCGCGGCCTGATATCCGGAGCCGGTTCCGATCTCGAGCACCTTGTCCTTCGGCCCGATCCTCGCGGCCTCGGTCATGAACGCGACGATGTACGGCTGGCTGATCGTCTGCCCGCGCGCGATCGGCAAGGCCGTGTCGGTGTAGGCGATCGGGCGCAGCGCCGGGGGAACGAACTCGTGACGCGGCACCTTGCGCATCGCGGCGAGGACGCGCTCGTCCGTGACGCCGCGATCCGCGATCGTCGTTTTCACCATCCGTTCGCGCGCGTCGTCGTATCCGCCGGCGAAGGCGGACACGGCAAGAAGCGCGACAAGGATAACGACAAGGACGATCAGGCGGCGGCGGTGGTTGCGATGCGGATCGGAAGGCATGCCCTACGATGACACACGCCGGCGCGCCGGCTCAAGCGGGGCGGTAGGCGGTGACATTCTGGACTTCCGGACTTCCAGACTTTCAAACTTCCCGCCTCTTCGTGCTAACGTGCGCGCGCGTTTTTTTAAGGGGGAACAATTTTCATGAAACACCTTCGCCAGGAGCTGTGGTTCAACTTTCCCGAGCGGCGAGGGCTGAAAAACATCACGCCCGACGTGGAGGACGCCGTCCGCAAGAGCGGCGTGAAAAACGGGCTCGCGCTCGTCAACGCCATGCACATCACAGCGAGCGTCTTCATCAACGACGACGAGTCGGGCCTCCACAAGGACTACGACCGCTGGCTCGAAAAGCTCGCGCCGCACGCGCCGACCGATCAATATCTCCACAACCGCACGGGCGAGGACAACGGCGACGCGCACCTGAAACGGCAGGTGATGGGGCGCGAGGTCATCGTCGCGATCACGGACGGGCGCCTGGACTTTGGCCCGTGGGAACAGATTTTCTATTTCGAATTCGACGGGCGCCGCAAAAAGCGGGCGCTCATCAAGATCATCGGCGAATAGCGCACAAGGGGGCCGGCATGCCGCGCGTTTCCCGCATCGAGCTGTTTCACGTCGACGCGAAACTTTCCGCGCCGTTTTATCCGTCCTGGATTCCCGGTTACGCGCAGACGCACAACCGCTTCACGCTGATCCGCGTCACGACCGACGACGGCCTTGTCGGCGTATCCGCGGGCGCCGCGTTCACGACGGAACGCGAGGGGCTCGGCGAATTGCTCGGCGGGTTTTTGATCGGCGCGGACGCGCTCGATATCGCCACGGTGCGCCAGCGCCTGAAGGAGGCGACGTACCTGGGCTGGCGCAACTGGTGGATCGAGCCTGCTTTCTGGGACATCCGCGGCAAGGCCGAGGGCAAGCCCGTGTACAAGCTTGTCGCCGGCAACGACGAGACGGTTGACGAACTGCCCTGCTACGCCTCGACCGGATCGCTTCGCCCGTTCGACGAGCGCAAACCGTATCTCGACAACATCCGCCGGCAGGGCTTCCGTGGCGTGAAGATCCGCGTGCATTCGTTCTCCGAGGACGAGGACATCGATATCCTGCGCCGCGTGCGCGAGGAGGTCGGACCCGATTTCCAAATCATGGTGGACGCCAATCAGGGCTGGCGCGTCACGCTGATCGACGACGCGCCGCTGTGGGACGTGGAGCGCGCGGTGCGTTTCGGGAAGGCGTGCGACGAACTCGGCATCGCGTGGATCGAGGAACCGCTCGACATGCACGATTTCGACGGCTACGCCGAGGTGCGCCGCCAAGTGAAAACGCCGATCGCCGGCGGCGAGCTTTTCGGCAGCCGGCAGGAGTTGCGCACGTCACTGGAGAAGGGGGCGTTCGGCATTTTGCAGCCGGACGCGACGTTCGCCGGCGGCATCGAGGATGCCCGCTGGGCGATCGCGGAATGCCGCGCGCGAGGTGTCGGCTATTCGCCGCACACGTGGACCAACGGCATCGGCCTTCTGATCAACGCGCATCTGAAGGCGGCGGCGAAAACCCCGCAGCTTCTGGAATATCCGTACGAGCCGCCGGGTTGGATCCCTGCCGGGCGCGACGCGATCCTGAAAACGCCGTGGCTCGTGAACGAACGCGGCGCGATCGCCTTGCCGCAGGCGCCGGGGCTGGGTATCGAGATCGACGACGCCGCGCTGCGCCGGCACGCCAAACGATTCCATGTGGTGACGCCGGCGCGCGTCGCGATCAAGACGATCCGCGAAAAAGGGCTCAAGACGGCGCTCGAAATCAAGAAACGGAAAGAAGCGCGCGAGGGCTAACGCATGGGTCGCCGCGATGAAATCGCAAAGCACTTCGAGTTCGACGACACGATCGGATATCCGATCGACAAGGTGTGGCCCATTTATCGCGACCGGATGCCGAAGATCGCCGAGTTCCTGCCGAATATCCGCCGGATCGATCTGGTGAGCCGCGAGGAAACGGAGACAGGGGTCTTCGCGGTGCTCGAATGGCACGCCCGGGCGCGGCTGCCGGGCGTAGCCGCGCGCCTGATCCCCGAAAACATGATGATGTGGACCGATACCGCCACATGGAACAACGTCGACCACGTCGTCCACTTCGAAATCACCGTCCCCGCGCTCAGCGACGCGGTGCGTGTCTCCGGCGTTAACCGATTCGAGGCCGAGGGATCGACGACGCGCGTGCGTATCGGGGGCGAGCTACGCATCGACATCGACAAGATTCACCACGTGCCTAAGGTGATCCTGCGAACGGTCGTGCCGACGATTGAAAGCTTCGCGCTTTCGCTCACCAAGCCGAACCTCATGGAAGCCAACCGCGGCGTGGAACGCTACATCGCGGCGCAGAAGGACAAGAAGGCGAAATAGGGCGTCAGCGCAACAGCTTCTTGATTCGCGCTTTCAGGTTGAAGCGTTCGATCGGACGCAAGGCGAGGTCGTAAAGCCACGTATACACGCGGCGAAGCCGCAACGCGCGCCGGATGCGCGGCGTGTTGTGATAAAGGACGTAATAGGCCTCCGGATAGTTCGACGTGCCGAACATCTTCTTGTAGTCGGCATGGCCAAAACCGAGATCGACGCGGCGCACCGCGTCGCCCTCGTCGAACAGGCGCGTCGTCAGATCCGCGAGCAGCAACAGGCCCGGGCTGAAATCCTGATACGCGGGATCGTAGCCGACGGTGTTGTAATAAAAAGTTCCGTTCCAGGCGTTGCCGCTGCACATCGCGATCGGTCTGTCTCCCGCGTAAAGAATGAAGCCCAGGAACAGGCCCTCAGCCGCCAGGCCTCGCTCGCGCCGCTCCTCCTCGGCGGCGATCGTCGTGCCGAGGACGCGGTGCTGCCAGGTCGATCGGTACACCACGAGCGCATCGCGGAAAAAGTCGTCCATCTGGCCGGGCCGCGTAAACATCGTCGTGCGGACCTCGCCGCCGGCGCGCTCCGCGAGCTTTTTTCTTTTGCGTTTCAGCGTGTTTCGCGTCTTGCCCGAAAACCGTTCCAGAAACGGCTTGTCGCCTTCGTGTTCAATCAGATATCGCGTCTGCTCGGGCATGACGTGGTGGATGTATCCGGCGAACGGGCCGCGCGCGTCGCGTTCACCGGCTTTCAGGCGACGGTAAAAAGGCGAATCGAGACGCATCGCGTCGATGCGCAAGCCATCGACATCGCGAAGCTGTTCCATCGCCCCGGCGAGCACATGTTCGAGAAGGTCGTCGTCGCCCGGCACCGGCACACCGGGGTAAGCGATCTCCGCGAGCGATACCGGAACGCTCCAGATCGGTTTTTCCGCGATCGTGAACAGGATGGCGTCGCCGCCGATCTTGAGGTTGAAAAAGCCGATCCACGCACCGGCGCGCTTGACGCCGAACGCCGCGGACGTTTTGCTGCGGGCGTGGTAATGCCGATGCCACGCGGGCGTGTGCGCGACGTTCGCAAGCCCAAACGCGCTCGCAATCTCGTTCCAGCGGCGCTCGAGCTCCTCCGTCAGGTCGTCGTCGGTCAGCCGGTGGACAGTGATGTCGTCAAACGACAAAATGATGCCTCGCGTATCGGGAACGTTCGCCATTAACCGATTCGGAATACGTGCGCAATCGCTTGACGGCAAAGCGGCGGGTCCGTGGGACTTTTGGGCATTGATTATCGAGAATCCAGGAATATGAGAAAAGTTATGGACCCCTTGGGCACGCCATCCGCGATCGGGTGCGGCGCACGCATCGCGGCCGTGGCTCTTGCGGCGGCGGTGTTTGCGTTCGTCACGCCGGCCGCGGCCGAGGAGAAAATCGCGATGGACTCGTCGCTTCCCGACGGCGCCGTCATGGCCGGCATGGCGACCGTGGATCTCACGCCGGATCTCGGGCGCTTTCACGTCTCGCTGAACGGCTACGGCGACCGCCGCAAGAAACCGGCGCGCGGGGCGCTTGATCCCATCATGGCGCGCGCGCTTGTCATCACCGACCGCGAGGGGCGCAGCGTCGCGCTTGTCGGGACCGACCTGTGTTACGTCAACACCCCGTTGCGCGATCTGGTAATCGACCGGCTTGCCGCGGACGGGTTCACGCAAGACAACGTGCTCATCGCGGCGACGCACACGCACGCGGCCTTTTCCGGGTACGACCGCAGCTTCGTCGCGCGGCTCGCGATGGGGTCGTTCGACGAGGAGCTGCGCGACCTGACCGTCGAACGCATCGCGAACGCGGTGCGCGAGGCGCAGGCCTCCGCACGGCCGGCGCGGGTTTCGTACGCGATGCGCGAGGTCGAGAATCTCAACCGCAGCCGCCTCGACCCGGGTTTCGAACACGGCCTCGGCAAGAGCACGAATCCGGTCGATCCGCTGCGCTACCCGACAAACCGCAGGCTGTCGGTTTTGCGCGTTACCGCGCTCGATGGAACGGAGATCGGCGCGATCGTACATTTCACGGCGCATCCGACGGTGCTGTCTCCCAAGAACATGGCGTTCTCCGCGGATTTCCCGTCCGTCGTCTATCGCGAGATGGAAAACGCGATGGGGCCGACGGCGGTCGCGATCTACTGGAACGGGAGCCTTGGGGATACCGCGCCGATGCCGGACTGGGAAGACACCGTGACCGAGGAAGTGCGGAACATGGAGGAATACGGCCTGCGCGTCGCCGAAAAGGCTCGCGAGGTTTACGGCGCGGCACGGCCGCTGGCGATCGACGGTATTCGCGCCAGCAGCGTGCGCCGCGCGTTTCGCGATGTCACGATCCGCCCGATCTTTCGATGGAAGGCGCCGGAATTCATCTCCAAGGCGTTCTACACCACGCCCGAACTCGCATTTCAGGCGATCGCGCTCGGCCCGATCCGCATCCTGACCGTGCCGGGCGAACCGACGACGAAGATCGGCTGGCATATCGAAACGTTGTGTCCGCAAGAGACGACGTGCCTCGTCGTCGCGCCGGCCAACGGCTATATGGGATACCTGACGACGCCAAGCGAATACGAAACCGACGCCTACGAATCGGATTCGACGTTTTTCGGACCGACCGTCGGCGATCGCGTCAAGGAAGCGCTTGCCGCGGCGATCGACGGCCTTTGAGGCGCACGGACGGCGGCGCGCGCCGCCGCCCTGGCCTTATCATCGAACTACCAGCCGCGCTTGACCGCCTCGGCCAGGCCCTTTTCCAGATCGTCCGGATTCATGACCGGCGTAACCTCGAGCGTCGCGTTCAGGTTCATAAAAAGCGGCTCGGCGATCGACGGAAGCTGCGACGAATCCGTCATGTCGAAAAAGAAGAGGCCGCAGCGCGAGCCGGTGTCTGCCGTGAAGTACACAGCCTCCGGCTTGAGCAGTTCGACGACCCGTTCGATGGTCTGTTGAAGCGTGCCGTCCTTGATCGCCCGGTTTCCCGCCTCCACGGGAATTTTCGCCTTGAGCATGCACCGCATAGTCATCCCCCATGTTCGAAATGTGTGAACGCACTTCGGGCGCGACCCCAAAATCGCGCGCCGATTTCCGCGGAAAAGACGCCATATCAAAGCACGATTTGACGGCGATATCCGTTACCGGCATAACCGGGTTGCCTCACGCGATGGGAACGCTTTGCGGGTGCGTTCAGGCGTGCTACGTTTGCTGGCCTTTTTCCTTGATTTCCTCAATCCGATACGCCGATGCGGCCGGCCGACAATAGCGCCGCCGGCGGAGGGTGCTATGAGAAACTGGAGAGCGCGGCGCGCGGCGGTGTGCGTCCTTGCGCTGGTCACGCTCGTCGCGAACATCGCGTTCGCGCAGATCGAGCCGTCGGATACGCCGACGGAGACGAAAACCGATCTGCCCGTTCCGCTTTCCGACGACAATGCGGCGGACTTGCCCGTCGAGAAGCCGTGGTTTGGGCGATACGGCGAGTGGATCCGTTTTCAGGAGCAGTTGTTGCTCGGGATGGATCTCTGGGGCGCATCCGGCACAATCCCGGAAGGCTACGGCATCCTCTTTTTCGGGTGGCAGCACCGGCGCGCCTGGAAACGATTTGACGAGCACCGCAAGATCGTGGACGTCGTGCCGGTCATCTCCGCGGACGATCCCTTCGAGCACAAGGGCAAGTTTTTCGAGTTCGATTTCGGCATCAAGGGCCGCCTGCAAGGTTACGGCGCGGGCTTTCAGTACGGCGTGACCGACCGCTTCATGGTCGGTATCAGCACCTTCTGGGCGATTATCCACATCGACATCGAACCGATCTTCACGCCGGGCAGCTCCGATCAGGTGGGCCTGGTGACGCTCGACGATTTTTACGACCTGATGGTCGAACTCGGCCGTCCCGTTCCCAAGACAACCTACGATTCGGATCCGGTCGACTTCGGCGACACCACCGTCGATGCGAAATGGAATTACTATCGCGAGGAGTTTTTCTCCACGTCGATTCAGGGCGGCGTCTTCCTCCCGACCTCGCACCGCGCGCACCCGCAACAAAACCTGATCTTCGGCCTGGGACCGGACATCGACACCGGCGCGGGCGCGTGGGGCGCCAAGTTCGGCACGACCTTCGATACGCGCCCGCCGGATCCCGTAAAGTCCGTTTCGTTCAGCCTGACGCTCGAAGGGGCTTACTTTCTGGAGACGAGGCGCGAGAGCCCCGAGTTCCCGCCGCTGAACCAGGACGTGAAGGATTATCTCTCGAGCCAGGGCGTGGATGTCGATATTTTCCCCGATCTGACGGACGTGCCTTCGCACTACTACTACACGCCGGGCCCCTGGTTCGCCGCGCAGTTCGGCATCGGCGCGGGCCCGTTTTCGATTGCGTACCGCCACGGGTTCGCGGGCGCGCCGGGTTTTCGCTCGTCGAGCGAGGGCTTCAAGCAGCTCGTCGACGAGATCGGCCTTGTCGGCTACGGCGACGACGGCAAGCTTTTGATGTCGCTGAACGTGCCGCTGACGCCGCTTTATATCCCCGGTCTTTTGAACCTGTCGATGGAATACCAGACCGACGGGCGCAACGCGCTGATTTTCCGTGATGTCTACACCATCGGACTCGGCATCGGCTTGCCCCTGGCGGTGCCGGACCGTTACAAGATGGGCTCGACGCCATGACCTCGAAACGCACGATCATTCTTGCCGCCCTGCTCCTTCTGGCCTCCTCGGTCCTGATCGTCGCCTGCATGGGCGACGATCCGGAAGGAGCAGATCTCTACACGCTGCTGCGCGAGGGACGCCGTTCGCTCGAGGCCGGCGACGCGGGCGAGGCGTACAATCTCTTTTTGCGCGCCCGCGGCATCGCGCCGGATCATCCGGCCGCGCTTTGGGGAACGGTGCTGGCGAACAACCAGCTCATCTGGCGCAACCTGACGGGCATCATCGATCTGTTGTCCGGCGTGTACGTCAAGGAGCCCTCGCGCTCAGATTGCGAGCGCGCCTGCGAGCGGATCGAGTCTTGCGACTATCTCGACGAGTTTCGGACCGACCGCTACAACTGCGTCGCCGATTGCCCGTTCAAGTTGCAGCCGTTCATGTTCGAGGAAGTACTCGCCGCGCCGACATGCGAGGACATGCGCTACGGCGCCGCGGAGTGGATCGTCCAGACGACGCCGCAGGATTGCCGGCGTCTGTGCGAATCGCTCGACCGCTGCGGCAACATCAACCCGCCCACGACCTACGACGTGGACGAGTGCATCGAACAATGCCCGCGCATGTACGTCGAAAAGCACAGCAAGTGCTATCTGAACCGCGCGGAGTTCGAGTGCCACCGCTTCGACCGCACGTGTTTCGAGCACACCGTCGTCGGCCTGCAGGTGATCATCAACCAGGTGGGCGACAAGCGCATTCCCGAGACGCTGAGCTTCGTCGACCGCCTGATCGCGCGGCCCGACGACTACCAGTACTACCTGCGCACCTACAAATGGGAGCTGCGCGAGCCAGTTTTCGAGATCAATCTGCCCGGGCGTTTCTCCGACGCGGAGCTGTATCTCTCCGCCGGTCTCGCGCAGTTCTGGCACGCGTTCGTGCGCATCGTGGCGGCACAGAATCTCGATATCAACGTGGTCACCTTCGACCAGTTCACGTTTTCAGGATCGATCTGCAAGGTTCTGCTGAACGACTTCCTCAAGTCGATCCGCAACACGATGTTCGATCCGATCTTCCCGAACGCGGGCAGCCTGCTTGAACCGTACGAAGAGTCCGTCAAGAACATGAGCGAGGCGGGAGACGCCATCGGCCACATGTTCGGCGAATGGGCGAAGATGCTCTCCGCCATACTTGCCAGCACGGACAACCAGTACGGCCGCGCCGTGGGGTATCGCGACACGAATCGTAACTTCCGCTTCGATGACGACGAGTTCTGGCCGGTCTTCGACCTCGGCATCGAGTTGTCCAAGACCGACACGATCAACCTGATGTACCTGTTCCGCGCGTTCGAGCGGAACTTCCTGTACGAGGAGCCGATCGATCTGGATCTGCTCAAGCCGGTTCTCGTGGCGTTCGATTTCGCGCCCGGCGCGCTTTTAATCGAACTGATCAAGGCCACCGGGCGCGAATCGTTCAACCCGAGCTATCCGTTCAAGCATCCGACGCCCGAGGGATGGCGCCCGGCGATGATCCAGTTCGTCGAGTTGCTCGAGGATTTGCGGAGCCGCGCCGACGGATTCCCCGAAATCCTGGAGTGCGGAAACCTCTAGGCGTCGCTCGCGGCGGCGGCGGGGGCGCGTTCCTCGCGCGGCTTGTAGTTGCGAAGTTTTTGGCCGATCGACCGGCGCACGAGCGGCTTGGTGATCAGGCCGTCGAAGCCGAGCTGGCGGTACGGCGCGTCGCCGTGCAGTCCGATGTCCGGCGCCATCGCGAACACCGGTAGATCGCCCCGGACCGCCCGCAACGAACGCAGTACGTCCGCCGTGATTTCTCCGGGCAGGCTCGTGTCGAGCAAGACAAGCACGGGTTCGTGACTGCCCGCGAGACGGACCGCCTCCTCGCCGCTGCGCGCCCAGATGACGCGCCAGCCGAGCGTCGTCAGCACCGCCTCCGCGCGGCGGAACTGCCCGGCGACGTCCTCGACAAGCAAAAGCACCGAGCGCGGCTCGCGTTCGGGTTCGGGCGCCGGCGCGCGTTCGGCCGGCACCTCGCTTTGCGGCGCCGTATCCAGGCCGGGCAGGGTGATGAGAAAACTGCTTCCGTGGCGCGGTTCGCTCGACAATGTGAGCGTACCCCCGTGCATCTCGACAAGGTCCTTGGAGATCGTCAATCCGAGCCCGGTGCCGGAGACCTGTTTCTTGATCGGATTTTCGCCCTGAACAAAAGGCAGGAAAATCGATTCGCGCTGCTCGACGGGTACGCCGACGCCCGTATCCCAAACTTCGATATGCGCGCGATCGCCCTCGGACCACGCGCGCATCCCGAAGCGCCCGTCCACATCCGTGTATTTCACCGCATTCGATAAAAGGTTGACGAGCACCTGCCGGATGCGAAGTTCGTCGCCGTAAAGGTGGCCGAGGCGCTTGGGGATGTCGGCCAGAAAGCGCAACGAATGTTGCCGGCCGATCTCCGCGTAGGTGTCGGCCAATTCCGTCAGCATCTGAGACAGATCGAACGCCTTGCGGCGCACTTCGAAAAGCCCCGCGTCCATCTTGGCGAAATCGAGAATGTCGTTGATGAGCGCGAGCAGATGCTTGCCGGCGTTATGGATGTGCTGCGAGTTCGAGGCGCCGAGCTTGTCGCCCGCGGATGTGAGGCTCGCGCGCAGCAGATCGGAAAACCCGATGATCGCATTGAGCGGCGTTCGCAACTCATGGCTCATATTCGCGAGGAACTGGCTTTTCGAGGCGCTCGCCGCCTCGGCGCGTTCCTTCGCGACGCGCAGCGCCTCGGCCTCGAGTTGCCGCCGCGTGATGTCGCGGAGGGTCGCGATATACAGCGCCCCCTGCCGCGAGGTCATGTAGTTGACGTCGATCTCTGCGGCGAACGTCGAGCCGTCCTTGCGCGTCACGCGTATCTCACTGTGAAACGCGTCGCCCGGAGCGGGGGTTTTCTCCTGGCTTCCATTCATCGCGCCGAAGTGATCGCGGATCTTGTTACGCGCTTGCGCGCCGATCATGTCCGCGACGTCGAGCCCGACGATTTCGCCTTCCGCGCGCCCGAACAGGGCGGCCGCCGCGGGATTCGCCAGCAAGACGTTGCCGAGTCCGTCAACGAGCAACAGGCCGTCGCCCAGGTGCGAGACGAGCGAACGCATCAGGCGTTCGTGCTCGCCGATCGCGCGCTCGACCGCCTTGCGCTTGCCGATGTCGCGCAAAATGACCAGCACACCGAATCGCCCGCCGGGCGCGAACGGAATGGCCACGAACGAGGCGTCAAGCCGCGTGCCGTCATCGCGGAGGACCACGCCGTCCGTCGTGTCGATCGCCTTTCCGGTCGTAAGCGCGCGGGTGGCCAGGGTCGTCACGTCCTCGCCGGTCGCCTCCGCCTCGAACGGGAAATAGGGGCGCCCCGCAACGGCCTGGGCGTCGCCGTACCCGAGCATCCGGGCGCCGGTATCGTTCGCGAACTCGATCGCACCGTCGCGCAATACGAAAATGCCGTCCGGCGAATGATCGACGAGCGCGCGATAGCTGACCTCGCGTTCCTCCAGGGCGGCGCGCGTCTGCACGTGCTCGGTGATGTCCGTGTGCACGGCCAGGTAGCGCGCGGGGCGGATCGACTTGTCCGCGAGCGTGATGACCGTGGATTCCGTCACGAGGGGCACCGGCGCCTCGAATGTCAGCACGCGTTGCCAGACGCCATCGATCGCCAGCGCGTCGAGCATCTCGCGCGCCAGGGCGTCGCCGTCCGCGATCAGATCGGCGAAACGCACACCGGCCAGATCCGACGGCGAGGAGCCGACGCGGCGTGCGAGGGCGTCGTTCGCGTACACGACGCGCCCTCGATCGTCGAGCGCGGTAATGAAGGCGTGCGCCTCGAGCGCCTGATGCGGCAGCTCGATGCGCCGCGCGGTATCCTGCAATTGCATCGCCGTGTCGATGAACCGGCGAAGGCGAAGCGTGCGTCTTAAAACGAGAAGGATCGTGACGAGAAGAAGGACAAACAGCGCGCTGACCGGGATGAGGAATCCGGTCGGGATTCCGCTCGATGGAAATCCGTGTGGCATGCGCGTGACCCGATCCCGTGACGCTCGCGAGGCGAAGCCCGTGGAACACGGCGTTCCGCGGATTTCGCCCCGGTATTCAAGAGGTCATTCATGCTACCGGGATCGACGCGAATTGGAAATACGGAATTGGCCGAAAGTTTCCCCAAAAATCGCCGTTTCACTTCCCGAACGCGAACTTCCGCAAGCCTTTCAACCGCCTGCGAAAGCCGCCCTGAATTTCCGGGCAATGTCCTGACCCTGACGGCCGCGCCGCGCTGTGCGACAATCAGCCCGTGACGATGCGAACGACCAAAAGCCCGGCGCGAGGCGCCGTCAGCAATCCGCCGGGGCGGTTTGCTGTCTCAAAAACCGAACGCGATCCGGATATCTGGTGGGACGAGGAGCCGGAACCGGACGCGCGCACTGAGTACATTCCGCTTTCGGTGCGGACGATCATCGCGAAAAACGACTCGCCGGACATCCCGTTTTCGCGCTCCATCAATCCCTACAACGGCTGCGAACACGGGTGCGTTTATTGTTATGCGCGCCCGTCGCACGCCTTCCACGACCTGTCGCCGGGCCTGGATTTCGAAACAAGGATTTTCTACAAGCCCGACGCCGTGGCGAGACTGCGCGCCGAATTGTCGAAGCGCGGCTACGCGCCGGAAATGATCGCGCTTGGCACGAACACCGATCCGTACCAGCCGGCCGAGCGCCGCTTTCACCTGACGCGCGGCATCCTCGAGACGCTTCTCGAGTTCGGGCATCCGTTCGGGATCGTGACCAAATCGTCGCTCGTACTGCGCGACCTGGACATTCTGAAGGCCGGCGCGGCCAAGGACCTGTGCAATGTCTTCATCAGCGTGACGACGCTATCGGACGACACCGCGCGCAAGATGGAGCCGCGCGGCGCCGTACCCGCCGCGCGCCTGCGAACGATCCGCGAATTGCACGCGGCGGGCGTGCCGGTGGGCGTGATGGTCGCGCCGGTCGTGCCGGGCCTGACCGATCACGAGATCGACGCGATCTGCAAGGCGGCGGCCGATGCGGGCGCGGCGAGCGGCGCGTTTCAGATGATGCGCCTGCCGTTTGAGGTCAAGCAGATCTTTGCCGACTGGCTCGGGCAGAAATACCCTGACCGTGCCAATCGCGTATTGAACCGCGTGCGCGATACGCGCGGCGGCGAGCTGAACTCGGCGAAATTCGGCGAACGCATCCGCGGTACGGGGGTTTACGCGGAGATGATCGCGACGCGCTTTGCCGCCGCAAGGAAGCGATACGGTCTCGATCGGCCGGTGCGCCCGCTTTCGACGGAGCATTTTCGCGTGCCGCCCAAAAGTGGCGATCAGATGAAGCTCGTCTGAGGATTCACCGCGAAGGCGCGAAGCGAACGCGAAGCCGACCGCGCACTCCGCTGCGCTACGTTTGCGGCACTGTCTTGTCGCGATGAAAATGCGACGCGGCGCGTCATGGCGGCGTTGACGCTTCATGCCTGCGCTTTTACGATAATCGCTCGGCAACGGATTCGTTGCGTCGCATTTGTTTTCCGCTTGTTCCCCCGGGGGTTCTCATGTCGAAAGAAGTATGGATTGTCGGCGCGGCGCGTACGCCCGTCGGCAGCTTCAACGGCGCGCTTGCGTCGGTTCCCGCGCCGAAACTCGGCGCCATAGCCATCAAGGAAGCGCTCAGCCGCGCCGGCGTCGCGCCGGACGAGGTGAGCGAGGTCATCATGGGGTGCGTTCTGCCGGCCGCGCTCGGCCAGGCGCCCGCGCGCCAGGCGGGGATCTTCGCCGGTCTGCCGAAAAACGTCGGCGCGATGACGATCAACAAGGTTTGCGGATCGGGGCTGAAGGCCGTCGGACTGGCGGCGCAGGCGATCATCGCGGGCGATGCGAAGGTCGTCGTCGCGGGTGGCATGGAGAACATGTCCGCCGCGCCGCATGCGCTGAAGGGCTCGCGCGAGGGCCAGCGCATGGGCGACTGGAAGCTCGTGGATACGATGATTCTCGACGGCCTGTGGGACGCCTACGGCGACGCGCACATGGGCAAATTCGCCGACGAGACGGCGGCCGAGCGCGGCATCACGCGCGAAAAGCTCGATGCGTTCGCGACCGAAAGTTACAAGCGCGCGATCGCGGCGATCGAGTCCGGTAAGTTCAAGGACGAGATCGTTCCGGTGGAAATCGCGGGCAAGAAGGGAACGACGGTTGTCGATACGGACGAAGAGCCGGGCCGCGTGATGTTTGACAAGATCCCGTCCCTAAAACCGGCGTTCACGAAGGACGGCGTTGTGACGGCGGCGAACGCGTCGAGCCTGAACGACGGCGCGGCGGCGCTCGTGGTCGCCGACGCGGAGTACGCGAAATCGAAAGGATGGAAACCGCTAGCCCGCATCGTCGCGCAGGCGACGGCGGCGCGCGAGCCGGAACGCTTCACGCTCGCGCCCATCGACGCGATCAAAAACGCGCTTGCCAAGGCGGACGTGTCGAAGGAGCAGATCGACCTGTGGGAGATCAATCAGGCGTTTTCGGTCGTGTCGCTCGCGACGATGGACGAGCTCGGACTCGACCCGACGAAGGTGGACGTGAACGGCGGCGCCGTGGCGATCGGGCATCCGATCGGCGCGTCCGGTGCGCGCATCCTGACGACGCTTTTATACGCGATGAAGGACCGCGGCGCGCGATACGGTCTCGCGACGCTATGCATCGGCGGCGGCGAGGGCTTCGCGCTGGTGGTGGAGAGAATTTGATTTTCACCGCGAAGGCGCGAAGAAAACGCAAAGAGCGCGAAGGGAAGAATTGGCTGGCGCGAGTGCGCGTGGTCACGGCATTGTAGGAGCGCCTTTCCAGGGCGCGATCGAAGCGGGCGAGCCGCCCGCGGTCCCAAGGGTCGGGGCTCCCGGTCCATTTCTTTGAATCTCATGACGGGGAGTATGAAATGAATTTCGAAACGCTGTTGTACGAGGTGGACGGCCGCGTCGCGACCGTGACGATCAACCGGCCCGACAAGCTGAACGCGCTGAACTCGAGGGTGATCGAGGAACTCGGGCACGTGGTCAAGGAGATCGAGGACGACAAGAACGTGAAGGCCGTCGTTGTGACCGGCGCGGGCGAAAAGGCGTTTGTCGCCGGCGCGGACATCTCCGAGATGCTGAACCTCGACCCCGGCGCGGGGCTCAAGTTCGCCAGGGGCGGGCAGGCCGTTTTTTCGGCAATCGAAAACTCGCCAAAGCCGTTTATCGCCGCGGTCAACGGATTCGCGCTCGGTGGCGGCACAGAGCTCGCGATGGCGTGCGATTTCGTCTACGCGTCGGAGAAGGCGAAGTTCGGGCAGCCGGAGATCAACCTCGGCATCATCCCTGGATTCGGCGGAACGCAGCGCCTGCCGCGTCTTATCGGCCGCGCGCGCGCCAAGGAACTGATGCTGACGGGCGATATGATCGGCGCGGACGAGGCGTATCGCCTGGGGCTCGTCAACAAGGTCCTGCCGCCGGCGGAAGTGCTCGCCGCCGCGAAGGCGACGGCCGCGAAAATCGCGGGCAAGGGCGCGATCGCGATCGCGTCGATTCTCGATGCCGTGAATCGCGGCGTGGACGCCTCGATGGACGAAGGCCTGTCGGTGGAGCGCGACCAGTTCGCGACGCTCTTCTCGACGCACGACAAACAAGAAGGCATGGCCGCGTTTCTCGAAAAACGTCCCGCCAAGTTCGAAGATCGATAACCGCCGTGCGTTTCGAACTCACCGACGAACAAGGCGCGCTTCGCGACATGGTGCGCGATTTCGCGGCCAAAGAGGTGCTGCCTAAAGCCGCGGAAATCGACGAGCATCACCGATATCCGGAAGAGATCATCGCCAGGATGGCCGGCCTTGGCCTGATGGGCATTCCGTATTCGCCGGACTACGGCGGCGCGGGGATGGACTATCTTTCCTACGCGATCGCGGTCGAGGAGATTTCGTACGCGTGCGCGTCGACGGGCGTGGTGCTTTCGGCGCACTCGTCGCTCGCGTGCGATCCGATCGCCAAATGGGGCAGCGAGGATCAGAAGAAGAAGTATCTCTCGCGCATGGCTTCCGGCGAGTGGATCGGCTGTTTCGCGCTCACGGAGCCGCAGGCGGGCTCCGATGCGAGCCGCCAGCACACCTTTGCCGTCAAAAAGGGCGACGGTTGGGCGCTGACCGGCACCAAGAATTTCATCACGAACGGGCGCGAGGCGAAGGTCGCCATCGTGTTCGCGCAGACCGATCGCGAGAAGGGCCATCGCGGCATCACGGCGTTCATCGTCGAGGCCGGCACGCCGGGATTTTCGGTCGGCAAGATCGAGGACAAGCTTGGCATCCGCGGTTCCAGCACGACCGAGCTCGTGTTCGACGGCGCCGTGGTGCCGGACGAAAATCGCCTCGGCGCGATCGGCGACGGCTTCAAGGTCGCGCTGTCCACGCTCGATGGCGGGCGCATCGGCATCGCGGCCCAGGCGATCGGCATCGGCCGGCGCGCGCTCGAGGAATCGGTGAAGTACGCGAAGGAGCGGCAGGCATTCGGGCAGCCGATCAGCAACTTTCAGGCGATCCAGTGGAAGATCGCGGATATGGCGACCGAGCTCGACGCCGCGCGCCTGCTCGCGCATCGCGCCGCATGGATGAAAGACACGGGCCAGAAGTTCACGACGCAGGCGTCGATGGCCAAGCTCTTCGCGGCGGAGGCGGCGATGCGCGCCGTGCGCGAGGGCATCCAGGTCTTCGGCGGGTACGGCTACATCCGCGAATTCCCGATGGAGCGCCTCTACCGCGACGCGAAGATCACCGAGATCTACGAGGGCACAAGCGAAATCCAGCGCCTCGTCATCGCGTCGAACCTCTTCAAGGGATAGCGCGTGGACTTCGCGTTCACCGATGAACAACGGATGATCCGCGAGGCCGTGCGCGATTTCGCCCAGGGCGAGCTTGCGCCGAAGGCCGCGGACGTGGATCGCACCGGGCGATTTCCGATTGAGTCCGTCCGGCAGCTTGCCGGGATGGGTCTTTTCGCCATGTGCGTTCCGGAGGAATTTGGCGGCGGCGCGGCGGGCGCGGTGGCGCAGGCGCTGGCGCAGATGGAAGTCGCCGAGGCCGACGCGTCGCTGTGCGTCGTCATGAGCGTGACCAACATGGTCGCCGAAGCGATCAATCGTGACGGAACGGACGAACAAAAACGGCGCTTCATCCCGATGCTCGTTTCCGGCGAATTCCCTGTCGGCGCGTTCGTGCTCACGGAGGCGCAGGCCGGCTCCGACGCGACGAACATCCGCACGCGCGCCGAGCGCGATGGCGACGCGTACGTGCTGAACGGCCAGAAGGTGTTCATCACGAGCGCGGCATGGGCGAGTGTGTATCTCGTCTTCGCGCGAACGGGCGGAGAAGGATCGGACGGCATCTCCGCGTTTCTCATCGAGCGCGGCACGCCCGGCATGACCGTCGGCAAGGAAGAGAAGAAGATGGGGCTGAACGGCTCCAACACCTGCGAGCTTGTCTTTGAGAATTGCCGCGTGCCGGTCCAAAACCGCGTGCTCGATGAGGGGCGCGGGTTTCGCGTCGCGATGGGATCGCTCGACGGCGGCCGCATCGGCGTGGCAAGCCAGGCGATCGGCATCGGTCGCGCGGCGATGCGCGCCGCGCTGGCGTACGCGCCGACCCGGGAGGCGTTCGGCAAGCCGCTCACCGAAATCGGTGCGATCCAGCACAAGATCGCCGACATGGCGACCGAACTCGACGCGGCCCAGCTTCTGGCGCTGCGCGCCGCGTGGCTCAAGGAGCAGGGACGTGGGCGCTTCACGCGGGAGGCGTCGATGGCCAAGGTCTTCGCCAGCGAAGCGGCCAACCGCGTCTGCAAGGAAGCGGTGCAGGTCTTTGGCGGCTACGGATACTGCACGGACTATCCCGTCGAGCGTCACTATCGCGACTGCAAGGTGACGACGCTCTACGAAGGCACAAGCGAGATCCAGCGCCTCGTCATCGCACGTTCGCTGCTGCGCGACTGATCGCGCGCGACGCGCGCATGCCCGTACCCGGTCCGGTTTCCGAACATTCGACGGTACACTGAGATCACGGAGAAGCCACGGAGGACACGGGGAGTCTTGTCTTCATTTTAGAAAACCCCGTGCTCTCTGTGTCTCCCCTGTGCTGTCCGTGTACCGCCGATTGCGATTTTCCTCCGCACTCGATCGCCCCATTGATGCGCACGCGCCTCGCCGGTAAAACTCGCGCGTGACCGAAAACGCCGCATCCGAAAGCGCGCCGGAGCCCGCCGCGAAAACGCCGCGCCGCCGCGAGCTCGATTTTCTGCGCGGGCTTGCGCTCGTGGTGATGACGGTCGGGCATCCGCTGCGCGTGAATCTTGCGGAAACATCGGTAGATGTGGTGCGTTTTCATTACAACGTCTACGGCGAGCTGTTCTCCGCGATGTTCATGTTCATGAGCGCGATCAACGTGCAGAACTTCGTGGCATCCGCCGCGCGCACGCCGGATTTCGATGCGACGCGCTTTTACGTGCGCGCGTCCGTCGCGCTTTATCTAATGGGCTCGACGTACAACATGATCGTCGGGACGCTGGTGGTCATCGACATCATCCAGGCGATCGCCGTCGGAACGCTGTTCGCTTACATGCTGCTTCGCATTCGCGCGTCCGCGATTTCGCTCGCCATCATCACCGCCGCGCTGCTTGCGGCAGGGTTGGCGATCGTCGGGCCGCAGCCGCTCGGCGAACACACGCTCGAGCGCGTCGGATGGCTGCGCTACGCGGTGGCGATGTTCGGGCCGATCCCGTGGCTCGGGTTTTTCAGCTATGGATTGCTCATCGACCGCATCCCGCGCGGGCGCGCGGAGCTTGTCGCGATACCGCTCGCGCTGGCGTTATTTGTCGCGGGTCATTTCCTGCCGCCGCTTGAAGGGACAAAACCCGCCGCGTTGCTATTCAAGGCGAACCCGCGCTACCTCGTGATGGCGCTTGGCCTGTTGCCGTTCTTGCACCTGGCCTGCCGGCGCTGGTATCGAGGAGGATTTCCGGTTGCGCGTCTTCTGGAATGGTGGGGCACCGAGAGCCTCGTCTTTCTCGTGTTCCACTGGTTTTTCATCTTCATGCTGCGCCCGTGGCAGCTCGCGTTTGAACACCGGTTCAACGAATCGGTCGGCGCCTGGGCGTCGGGCATCGTCACGCTGTTCATGATGGCGTTGACCGTGCGCCTCATCGCCGAGCGCCGCGACGCGTGGCTTAAAAAGCCCGAGTTTCCGAAAAAGGCGTGGCGCGTCTTTTACGCCGGCCTCGCCGGCTGGATGATGTGTTTTCTCGTCGCGCTTGCCGCCGCGAGCCGCGGCATTGCGCCCGGCGCGAAGGCGATGCGCGCCGTCGCCGTCGTGTTCGCGTTCGCGGCCGCGTTTTCGTTTACGATTCTGTACCCGCACGTCCGCATGCGCCTTCGCGAGCGTTCGATGCGCCCGGCCGCGCCATGAGCGCGCCGATGATGCCCGTAAACGCGCCGGGTGCCGCGCCCGTCTCGCGGCGGCGCGAGCTCGATTTTTTGCGCGGGCTGGCGCTTATCGTGATGACGATCGGCCACCCGTTGCGCGCGAACGTGTATGGCGAGGACGTGACGGTCGATCCGCTGCGCCTTTTGTACAACCACTACGGCGAGCTTTTCTCCGCGCTTTTCATGTTCGCCTCCGGCATCAACGTCCAGAATTTTCTCGCGAGCGCGGCAAGGCACCCGAACCTGAACGCGACGCGCTTCTACCTGAAAAGCTCCGTGGCGTTATTCGCGCTCGGCTGGACGTACAACCTGTGCGTCGGCACGTCGCTTTTCATCGACATCATCCAGGCCATCGCGATCGGCACGCTCGTCACGTACATCTTTTTGCGGATGCGCGCGCCGACGTGGCTGATGACGCTCTACGTGCTGTTCGTATTTTTCGCGGCGCTGGCGATCGTCGGCCCCGGGCCCATCACCGACGCCACGATGGAGCGCGTACGGCCGATCCGCTATTTCATCGCGTTCTTCGGGCCGATTCCGTGGACGGGCTTTTTCATCTACGGCGTCATTGTCGATCGCACGAGCCGCGCGGCGAGCGGGCGCCGGCGGTGGATGATCGCCGGCGCGCTGTTGTTCGCGTTCGCGCACCTGCTGCCGCCGCTTCGTGGCACGACGCCCGCGGTGTTCCTTTTGAAGGCGAACGCGCGCTACCTCGTCATGGCCGCCGGTCTTTTACCGCTGCTCCTTACGATCGGCGAGACCTTCTATCGCGGCGAGTCGAAAGCCGGGCGCGCCATCGAATATTGGGGGCAGGAAAGCCTTGTCTTTCTTGTCGTCCATTGGGTTTACATCTTCTACATCGGCATCGCGCTTTCGGTCGCCGTCCCGAACATCGGCGATAACCCCGCCGCGTGGATCACCGGTCTGGCGACATTCGCGCTGATGACCGTCAGTGTGCGCCCGATCGCGGCGTGGCGCGACGCCTGGGCGAAACGCGCGGGCTTCTTGAAATGGGCGCTCGCCGCGTTCGTGTTCGCGATGTGGGGCTGGAGCACGATGATGGCGCGCCTTGGCAAGCTCGCGTTCCAGGCCGGGCAGCTCATCACCCAGATCGACCTCACACTGAGCGCCACGCCGACGTACCTGACGTTTTTCGCCAAGCAGAATTTCGCGTTCCTTGCGGCGCTGACGTTCTGCTTCATCTATCCGAGCCTGCGCGCGCGGTTCCGGCGGACGTCGACGCGTAGGCCGTGAGTCGCGGGCGCGCGGCGCGTTGCGACGTCAGGGCCGCAAGCGCGGTCGCGCCCGTGGCGCGACGGAGCGCGCGGTCGATACCGCATCACCATCACCGCGTCCTATGCATACCCCAACATTTTTGATTAACTGACGCATTCATCGATTCGAGGGACGGCATGGCGATCGAAGGACTGAAAGAGAAAGACTTTACCGCGTACGACGGCACGCGCATCCGCTATCAGGATGTCGGCGAGGGGCCGGTCATCGTTCTCGCGAACGGCCTCGGCGGTTCGTTTGTCGTGTGGGAGTACCTCGTTCGCCACCTGATGAAGACGCACCGCGTGCTGTGTTGGGATTATCGCGGGCTGTTCAAGTCCGGGCGGCCCGACCTTTCGCGCTGCACGATTCCCGATCATGCCGACGACCTCGCGCGGCTCATGGATATCGAGAGCGTGGACGAAGCGACGCTCGTCGGGTGGAGCATGGGGTCGCAGGTGGTGCTGGAACACGCACTGCGCCGGCCGGAGCGTACGACGGCGATCGTGCTTCTTTGCGGCGCGGCCGGGCGGCCGTTCGACACCGCCCTGCACACGCACTACGCCGGTTACGTGTTGCCGCCGCTTTTCCATCTGATGAAGGCCGCGCATCGGCCATACGAGCTGATCGTGCGGCAGCTCGCGCATTTTCCGCAGGCGGTGGACATCATTGGCGCGACGGGGCTTTTCTGGCAGGGAGGCGGCGAGCTGATCCGTGAGATGCTCGTCGAATACGTCAACATGGAGATGGACACCTACGCGCAGATCATGATCGAGCTCGGCCGGCACGACGCGCGGCCGTTTTTACGGGAGATCACCATGCCGGCGTGCGTCATCGCCGCGACCAGGGATTTTTTCACGCCCGTCGCGGTCGCCGAGGACGCAAGCAAGATGCTGCCGGATTGCCGTCTGCATGTGCTTGAAGGCGGCACGCACTACGCGCCTCTCGAGATGCCCGGCGAAATCAACCGCTACATCGAGGCGTTCATTCAGGAAATGGTCGTGCCGCGGCGACGCGGGACGATGCGCGTCGTAAGCGGCGACGCGGATAACGCACCCGCGCCGAAACCGAAGGCGCCGCGCAAGCCGCGCAAGCCGCGCGGTTCGGCGAACGCGTGATGGGGCGCCGGCGAGATCCTTCGCTCCGCTCAGGATGACAAGAGCGCTCAGGATGACAAGAGCGTTCAGGACGACACTCCTCTCAGAATGACAAGCCGATTCCGATTCGAAGTGCGTGCAACCGATGGCGACGCGCGCGCGGGGGCGATGCACACCGCGCACGGCGTGGTGGAGACGCCCGTCTTCATGCCTGTCGGAACGCAGGGGACCGTCAAGGCGCTCGGCCCGGACGACCTTGCGGCGACCGGCACCGAGATCCTCCTTGGCAACACGTTTCATCTGTATCTGCGCCCGGGGCACGACCTGATCCGCACGCTTGGCGGCCTGCACAAATTCATGGGCTGGCCGCGCGCGATCCTCACGGACTCTGGCGGCTTTCAGGTCTTTTCGCTCGCGAAGCTCCGCAAGATCGACGAGGACGGCGTCACGTTTCAAAGCCCGGTTGACGGCAGCCGGCACCGGTTCACGCCCGAGAGCGCCATTGGGATTCAGGAGGCGCTCGGCGCGGACATCGCGATGGCGTTCGACGAGTGCCCGCCGTATCCCGCGCCGCGGGCGGACGTGGAACGCGCGACGGCGCTGACCGCGCGCTGGGCCGCGCGGTGCCTGGCGGCGAAGACGCGCGAGGATCAGGCGCTTTTCGGCATCGTGCAGGGCGGCATGCACGAGGACCTGCGTGCGAAGAGCGTGGAGGAGATCGTCGCGCTCGGCTTTGACGGCTACGCCTTGGGCGGCCTGTCGGTCGGCGAGGACAAGGAGACGATGCTGCGCATCATGGCGCACGCGGTGCCGCTTTTGCCGGCGGATCGCCCGCGCTACGTCATGGGCATCGGCACGCCGAACGATCTGCTCGACGCGATCCGCCTGGGCGTGGATATGTTCGACTGCGTCATGCCGACAAGAAACGCGAGGAACGGGCAGGCGTTCACGAGTGACGGCAAGGTGATCATCCGCAACGCGATCCATCGCGACGCCGATATCCCGCTGGACGCCGAATGCGCCTGCTACACCTGCCGCACGTTCTCGCGGGCGTACCTTCGCCACCTGTTTCTGGCGGACGAAATTCTCGTACACCGCCTGTTGACCATCCACAATGTGGCGTACTACATCGCACTTGTGAAAGGCGCGCGCGCGGCCATTTACGAGGGGCGATTCGCGGACTACTATGCGCGCCGCTTCATGCCGGAAACTTCCGCGTCTGACATCTCCGAGGAGCCGTGATGTTTTTTTTCGCGACAAACGCCTATGCCCAGGGCGCCGGCGGTTCGCCGGGCGAGGCGGCGTTCAATATCGTCCCGATCGTCCTGATCGTCCTGGTGTTCTATTTTTTCATCCTGCGTCCGCAGTCCAAACGCGCCAAGGAGCACAAGACATTCCTGGAGGCGCTCAAGCGCGGCGACAAGGTGGTGACGGCCAGCGGCATCATCGGCTCGGTGGTGGCTGTCGACGACACGCGCGGCGTGGTGACGCTGGAGATCGCCAAGGATACGCAGGTCAAGTTCGTGAAGAGCCAGGTGAGCAGCTATCACAAGGCGGACGAAGCCGCAAAGTCGTAGGCATTTCGTGCCGGACAAGGGGCGACCGCAACCGGCGCCGGTCATGGGAACGGGCCGGATCGGCCGCGGCGGATTTGACGGGCGCCCCGGTTGCCACGCGGGGGCAAACTGATTAGTCTTCGGCGCCGCCCATGCGGGCGCGCACCCATTTCCCGGACCGGAGCCGAGATTTTTCATGCGTAAGAACCTGACGCCGCGCACGGTGCTCGTTCTCGGAGTGCTCGGCCTTTGCGTGGTGTTCCTGCTACCGAACATCTTCGGCAAAGAGACGATCCAGTTCGGCCCCGCGCGGCTGGATTCGATCAACCTCGGCCTCGACCTGAAGGGCGGCATGCACGTCGTGCTCGCCGTGCAAACGGAAAAGGCCATCACGGACGAGGTCGGAAACGACGCCAAGCGGCTCGATGAGGCGCTCGCGGAAAAAAACGCAAAGCCCGCGAGCGTGGAGGTCGTCGACGGCCTTCGCCTGCGCCTGACGTTCGCCACCGACGCCATGCGCGAGCAGGCCAAGGCCTACCTGAACGAATACTGGTCGCGCTACGAAATTGACGATCAGGGCAGCGCGCTTGTGCTCGCGATGGATCCGCGTGAGATCGACTACCTGAAGCAGAACGCTTTGTTGCAGGCGCAGGAGACGATCACCAACCGCATCGACGAATTCGCGGTGAAGGAACCGCAGATCTACACGCAAGGTTCCGATCAGATCGTCGTCCGGCTGCCGGGCATCGTCGATCCGGAACGCGCCAAGTCGCTCATCGGCAAAACGGCGGTTCTGGAATTCAAGATTCTCGCGGAGCCGGGACACCGGGCGAACACGCGCGAGGAGCTCGAACAGCGTTTCGGGAGCCTGCTCAACCAGGGATACGAAATTTACGCCTCGTCCGAGAAGGAACGGAACCTCGGCGGTTACTACCTTCTGAAGAAGGTCCCGGACGCATCGGGCAAGGATCTCGTCGACGCGCGGCGCTCCGTGGACAATCTCCAGCGGCCCGCGGTGAGCTTCCAGTTCGGCTCCGGCGGCGCGAAGCAGTTCGCCGAGCTGACCGGCGCGAACATCGGAAAGCCGCTGGTCATCCTTCTCGACGATAAGGTGGTGAGCGCGCCGAACGTTCAGTCGCGCATCTTCGCGCACGGCCAGATCACCGGCGATTTCACGAACGACGAGGCGCGCGATCTGGCCATCGTGTTGCGCGCCGGATCGCTTCCGGTGCCGGTCGAGATCGAGGAAGAGCGCACCGTCGGCCCGACGCTCGGCGAGGACTCGATAAAAAAGGGCTTCCTGTCCTTTATCGTCGGCGGCGCGGCCGTCGTCATCTTCATGATCATCTACTACCGGCGCGCGGGCGCCATCGCGGTCGGCGCGCTTGTCGCGAACGTGCTCATGATCATGGGCGGCCTCGCGCTTTTCGGCGCCACGCTGACCTTGCCGGGCATCGCGGGCATCATCCTGACGATCGGCATGGCCGTGGACGCGAACGTCATCGTCAACGAGCGCATCCGCGAGGAATTGCGCGCCGGCAAGACGCCGAGAAGCGCGGTGGAGTCGGGCTACGACAAGGCGCTGTCCGCGGTCCTGGATTCGAACATCACGACCGCGCTCGCCGGCATTTTTCTCTACCAGTTCGGCACCGGTCCGATTCGCGGGTTCGCGGTCACGCTGATGATCGGTCTTGCCGCCACGGTTTTCACCGCCGTCATTTGCACGCGCCTTGTCTATGACCACATCTTCCAGCGCCGTCGCACGATGAAGACGCTTTCCATCTGAGGGTCGGTATGGAGTTCATCAAACCCGGAACCAATATCGACTTCCTGAAGTTTTCGCGCCCGGCGGCGATCTTTTCGGGCGTCCTCATCGTGGTGTCGTTCGCCGTATTCTTCCTGAAGGGCTTCAACTACGGCATCGACTTCGCGGGCGGCGTGGAACTCCGCGCGCAGTTTCCCGAGGGCGTGACGGCGGGCGAGGTCCGCGACACCGTGACGGGCGCCGGCATCGGCGGAGCCGATGTTGTGTCGTTCATGATCGAGGGGCGCAACGTCTTTGCCATCAAGGCCAAGGGACAGGCGCCTCAAGCGGGCGACGGCGAGGAAGCGCTCCCGGACACCGTTCATCGCATCGTCGAGGCGCTTAATGCGCGTTTCGGCAGTGTGGAAATCGTCTCCACCGATATGGTCGGCGCGCGCGTCGGCGCGGATCTGCGGCGGAAGGCCTTGTCCGCGGTGACCTTCTCGATGCTCGGCATCCTCGCGTATCTCGCGTGGCGCTTTAACGTCCGCTACTCGCCGGGCGCCGTCATCGCCATCGCGCACGACGTCATCATCGTCGCCGGCGCCTTCGCGCTCACCGGCCGGGAGATATCCCTGACGGTCGTCGCCGCGCTTTTGACCATCGCCGGTTATTCGGTGAACGACACGATCGTCGTGTTTGACCGCATCCGCGAAGGCCATACGACCTATCGCGGCATGGAACTGAGCGCGCTCGTCAACCGCTGCCTCAACGACACGCTCTCGCGCACGATTCTCACCTCGCTGACCGTCCTCTTGGTCGTCGCGGCGATGTACGCGCTCGGCTCGGAGATCATCCGCGACTTCTCCTTCGCCCTGCTGCTTGGCGTTTTCGTCGGCACTTATTCGACGCTGTTCATCGCCACGCCGACGTACGTCGCGCTCGAGGCGTATTCCCGCCGCCGCCGGCAGGCGACACGCAAGCGCTGACCATGCCCCGGCGCCGCTGGATCGAGCTTCCCCGCAACGACGACAGCGCGAGGCGGCTCGCGAAGGCGCTCGACCTCACGCCGCTCGCCGCCACTGTACTCGCGCAGCGCGGCTTTGCGGACGCCGCCGCGGCAGCGACCCCAAGGCCGGCTTCAGGAACGACTCGGCCGCGGCCGGTCGGCGTCGCCGGGCTTGCTCGCGCCGTCGAACTGATTCTCGACGCGCTCGATAAGCGCGATCCCATCTGCGTTTACGGCGACTACGACGTGGACGGCACGACCGCGACGGCGCTTCTGCTCGACGTTTTCGAGGCGCTCGGCCATCCCGCATTCTATGCGCTGCCCGAGCGCGACGACCACGGATACGGCTTTCACGCCTCGATCGTCGAGGCCGTCGTGACACGCGGCGCGAAACTCATCATCACCGTCGACACGGGCATCACGGGTCACGAGGCGTGCGAAACGGCCAGGCGCCTCGGCGCGCGCGTCATCGTGACGGATCATCACGAGTTGCCCGAAACGATGCCGTGCGCCGACGCGATCGTGAACCCGCATCAGGCGGGGTGCGCCTTCGCCGGGCACGCGCTGGCCGGCGTTGGCATCGCATTTTTCCTCGCGGGCGCGCTCCGGGCGGAACTTGCGCGGCGCGGCGTCATCGCGCGCGACGATCTCGACCTTCGCGACACGCTCGATCTTGTCGCGCTCGGCACGGTGGCCGATCTCGCGCCGATCACCGGGGTCAACCGCATTCTCGTCACGGCGGGGCTGGCGAGGCTCGATCAGCGGAAACGACCGGGCGTGGCGGCACTGGCTGAGGTGGCGGGCCTTTCCGGCAAGCGCATGACCTGCGGGCACATCGGTTTCGCGCTCGGCCCGCGCCTGAACGCGGCGGGGCGGCTTGCGTCCGCGGCCGCCGCGGTCGATCTGCTGCGCACGCGCGATGGGGCCGAGGCCGCGCGCCTTTCCGAGGCGCTCGACCGCGATAACAACCGGCGCCGCCAGATCGAGCAATCGATCCTGGATCGCGCCCGCCGGGTGGTGGAAGACGTCGTCGCCCCGCGCGGGATGTTCACGCTGGTCGTCCCCGGCGACGGGTGGCATCACGGCGTCGTGGGCATCGTCGCGAGCCGCATCGTGGACGAATTTCACCGCCCGGCGATCGTCATCGGGTTCGACGGCGACCAGGGGCGCGGAAGCGGGCGTTCGATCGGCGGTTTCGATCTTTTCGCCGCGGTGAACGCCTGCGGAGGGCACCTCGAGAAATTCGGTGGGCACGCACAGGCGGTCGGGCTGACGATCCAGCGCGAAAATCTCGAGCCCTTCATGGCCGCCTTCGAAACGCACGCGCGCTCGCATCTTCGCGCGGACGATCTGCTGCCGAGCCTGCAAATCAACGCGGTCTGCCCGGTCGACGAGGCCGACGAGCGCACGGCGCGGCAGATCGACCGGATGGCGCCGTTCGGCATCGGCAATCCGACGCCGGTGCTGGCGACGCGCGGCGCCCGCGTGGTGCACAAGGAAATCCTCAAGGGACAGCATCTCAAGCTGCGCCTGGCCACCGCCGGTTCGGGCGCCGTCACCGCCATGGGCTGGCGCATGGCCGACCGCTATGGCGACGTCGCCGAGCGCGTCGATATCGCCTTCACGCTCGGAATCAACGAATTCAACGGCCGGCGCGACGTTCAGTTCACCATCCGGGATTTCTGACCCGGCGGCCGATCCTCGTTAGGCACCTCGCATCGCGCGAAAAATCCGACAAAAACGCGTGGACGCGGCGCTCGGCCGGGAGTACATTCGACCAAGGTTATTCAAGGAAACTAGACCGCCCGATCGCCACCGGAGCTTGCGTTTTGCGGCCCGCCCGAATCGAGCGGTTACGAAGTGGCCGTCAATCTTTTCTCTTTTTTCGAGGTTCATCATGCGTATTTGCGTCGGAATCCCTGCGTATAACGCGGCGCCCACCGTCGCGCGCGTTGTCGAGGCCGTTTTGGGCCAGACGCGCGCCGCGGACGAGATCATCGTCATCGACGACGCGTCGACGGACGGAACGGGCGCGGAGGCCGCCGCGGCCGGCGCCCGAGTGTTGACGCACTCCCGCAACCTCGGCCTTGCCGCGGCCCGTAACACGATCTGGCGCGCGACGGAGGCCGACGTCGTCGTCTATTTCGATGCGGACGCCGTGCCGTACGAAGATTGCATCGCGTCGCTCTTGCGGCCGTTTCGCAAGAAGCGCGTCGGCGCGGTCGGCGGGCGGGGCCTGGAAGCCGCGATCGTCAATTCGGTGCAGCGCTGGCGCGCGCGCACGACGCCGCAGGACCACGGAACGCACGCCATCGACGGCGCCTGGATGGTGATGGGTCTTTGCTGCGCGTTTCGGCGCGACGCGCTCGAGAAGGTTGGCGGATTCGACGCCTCCTTCGAGCGCGCCGGGGAAGACGTCGATATCAGCATCCGCCTCGCGCAGGCGGGATTCACGCTCGTTTACGAGCCCAAGGCGCAAGTCGATCACGTTCCGGGCGGCGGGCTTTACGCGGTGACCCGCCAGGCGTTCCGGCACTCGTATTTCGCAAGCTACGCGCTCGGCAAGAACCGCAAGAGCGCCAAGCCGTATCTGACCGAGACGGTCCGGCACCTCTCGCGCTCGGCCGCCGGCGACCTGGCCGAGGGCCGGCTCGGCGACACGATGATCGGCCTAGTGAACCTCGCCGCCCGAGCCGCGGGGTGCGTCATGGGCCGGGCCGTTGCACAAACGGCGATCCATCGGGGGCGCCCGGCGCCGCCGGCCGCCGTAGCCGGCGTCGATGGTGACGGCGCGGCGTCCGCATCGAA
>JAIOHV010000171.1 GCA_019912885.1 bacterium | reverse complement strand
GCGCCAGGCGGCGCGTCGCCGGCGCCGCGGGCACGGGGCCGGCGGTGCGTTCGCGACCGGCGGGCGCGGGTTTGGCCGTTTCGCCGTTTTCCGCGGTTTCGTCGGGAAGCACGCGTTCGCGGGCGGAGGCGTCGTCGTCGCGTTTTTCGGCGGAGCGTTTTTCGTCGGCGGGGGCACCCGCTCCCTGACGGTCGCGGCTCTGTTCGCGGGTCTTGTCGCGGCTTGGGGCCGTGCCGCCCGTGTCGATCTCGGCGATGACATCGCCCACGTGCACGACGTCGCCGACCTCGCCGTTCAGCTTGACGACCTTTCCGGCAACCGGCGACGGGATCTCGACGGCGGCCTTGTCCGTCTCGATTTCGACCAGGTCGGCGTCGGCCTCGATGGTGTCGCCCACGGAGACGTACCACTTCAGGATCTCGCCCTCGTGGACGCCTTCGCCAAGATCCGGGAGCACGAATCGGAACACGGTATCCTCCCCGGCCGCGGCCGTCAGAAGTCGAGCGTTTCCTCGATCGCCTTCACGACGCGCGCGGGCGTATGGATGAAGTCGTTCTCGCGGCCAAAATACGGCGTCACGATATCGTATCCCGTCAGCCGTTTCACGGGGGCTTCGAGATACAAGAGCGCCTCGTCGTTCAGGCGCGCGACGATCTCCGACGAAATCGAATACGAGCGCGGCGCCTCCTGCACGATGACGCAGCGGCCCGTTTTTTTCACGGACTCGACGATCGTGTCGGAATCCAGCGGCGAAACCGTCAGCACGTCGATGACCTCGGCGTTCACGCCGCGTTTTTCCCGCAGGCCGTCCACCGCCTCCAGCACGACGGGCATCATGGCGCCCCAGCCGACGACGGTGATATCGCCGCCTTCGCGCACCACCCGCGCCTGGCAAAGGGGCAGCACCTCCTCCTCGTCGGGCACCTCTTCGCGGAACGAGCGGTAGGAGCGCTTGGGCTCCATGAACACGACCGGGTCGGGGTCGCGGATCGCGGCCACCATCAGCGCGCGGGCGTTGCGCGGACTGCTCGGCAAAACGATCTTGCAGCCGGTGACCGCGGAATACAGATGTTCGCGGCTTTCCGAGTGATGCTCCAGCGCGCGCACGCCCGCGCCGTACGGCATGCGCACGACAAGCGGGCACGTCAGCCAGCCCTGCGTGCGCGTGCGGAAGCGCGAGGCGTGCATCTCGAGCTGATGCAGCATGATGTAGGAAAATCCCGAGAACTGCATCTCGGCGACCGGTTTCAGGCCGCCGATCGCCATGCCGATCGCGGTGGCCAGGATGCCGGATTCCGCAAGCGGCGTGTCGATGACGCGCGCCTCGCCGAATTCGTCCCACAGCCCCTCGGTCACGCGGAACACGCCGCCGTCGCGGCCGACGTCCTCGCCGAGCATGACGACGGTCTCGTCGTTTTTCATTTCCTGGCGCAGGGCGAGGTTGATCGCCTGGACCATCGTGAGTTTAGCCATCGGATTCTCCCCGCTGCAGGGGAAGCGCGTCCAGGAATTCCTTGCGCTGCCGCTCGATGTACGGCACGGATTCGGCGAAAACGTGGTCGAATCCGAGATCGGGTTTGAATTCGGTCACCGCCTCCATCTCCTTCACCATGCCCTCGATCTCGTCCTTTACCTCTTTTTGCAGCGCGTCTTCCTTCTTCTCGTCCCAGAGTTTTTTGTTTTCCAGGTAGATGCGAAAGCGCGTGTTCGGATCGCGCTTCCACCACTTCTTGACCTCTTCCTCGTCGCGATACTTCTTCGGGTCGTCCGCGGTGGTGTGCATCATCAGGCGATAGGTGACGGCCTCGATGAAATACGGTCCCTTGCCCGCCCGAGCGTGCTCGAGCGCGTCCTTGCTCGCCTTGTACATCGCGAGCACGTCGTTGCCGTCCACCTGCAGGCCCGGCATGCCGTAGGCGATCGCCTTCTGCGCGATCGTCTCCGAGCGCGTCTGCTTCTTGCGCGGAACGCTGATTGCCCACTGGTTGTTGTGGCAGATGAAGACGACCGGCGCGTCCCACACCGCGGCGAAGTTCATCGCCTCGTGGAAATCGCCCTCGCTCGTGGCGCCGTCGCCCATCGTCGTCACGACGGCGAAGTCCTTGTCGCCGAGATGCCGCCGCGCGTACGCCAGCCCGACCGCGTGCGGGACATGCGTTCCGATGGGGATCGCCAGCGGGAAGTTTCGCTCGGCGATCTTGTAATTGCCCTCCTCGTACCCGCGATGGAACACCAGGTATTTCACGAGCGATTCTCCGCGCAGGTAACGCAGGTTCACGTCGCGAAACGCGCCGACGTACCAGTCGGTGTCCTTCATGGCCATCGCCGTGCCGGCGGAGCAAGCCTCCTGCCCCGTGGAGGGCGGAAACGTGCCGATGCGCCCCTGCCGTTGCAGGCGCAGCATGCGCTGATCGAACTCGCGCGAAAGCACCATCGAGCGGTACAGACGCAGCAGCTCGTCCTTGGGGATTTTCGGATCGAGCTTCGCGTCGACCTTGCCGTTTTCGTCGAGAATCTGCAGGTAGTCGATCTTGAAATCGGCGACTTGCGTAAGCGGCATGCGTCGCTCCTTGTCATGGAAAATCCGGCAGGCCTGGGCGGGCGGCCTGGGCCGCGCCTTGAGCGCTGTCCGGACAGGCGATATGCGGCACAAAAAGACGCGGTTACTGAGCCGGTCCATTCACGCACGCGATGATGGCGCGCGTCAAGATCGCGCGGGTCAAACTCAATGGGGAATTGGGAATTGCGAATGGGGAATGAAATCTCTGGCGTTGCGTGCGTTCGTGCCATATGCGCCGGCGCGCGCTTCGCGCAGCGCGCCGAATCGCGGCTCGCTCGCCGACGGGTCCATGACGTCCATTCCGTCCATCATGTCCATTTTGTCCATCAGGGAACGGTGCGCGGGCGCACCAGGGAAGTCCGCCTCCCTACCCCCTCGGCCTCAGCCTCAGATGCGCCATTTCGCGCAGGTTCAGGCCGACCAGGCGCGCGCCGGAATCGCTGTGACGCACCACCGCCGCGGTAGCGTTCTGGATGTCGAAGCGGAAGAAGTGGCGCGAAAGGTCCAGGTCGAGCAGCAGGTTCAGCGCGACGCGCGTCGTGCCGCCGTGGCTGACGACAAGCACCGTTTCGCCCGCGTGATTGGCGAGTACATCGTCGAAGATCGCGCGGCGCACGCGTTCGCCGAACACGCCGAGCGTCTCGCCGCCCTCGCCCGTGGCGTTCATGGGGTCGTTCGTGAAGCGGCGGATCGCCTCCGGATCCTTTTCGGCCAGCTCGCGAAACGACAGCCCCTCCCACGCGCCGAAGTCCTGCTCGCGAAGGTCAGGCAGCACCGTCGCGGTAACGCCGCGACCGGCCAGAATCGCCTCGCAGGTCTTGAACGCGCGTTCAAGGGGGCTCGTATAAGCGGCGTCGAATTTCACGCCGGCGAGGCGCTCGGCGACCTCCACCGTCTGCGCGACGCCGCGCTTTGTCAGCGGGCTTTCCGAATCGCCGCAGATGACCTCCGCGACGTTCGCCTCGGACTCCCCATGACGCACGAGAAAAATGACGGTTTGAACGGGCCGGCTCATGGCGGCGCGAACCATAAGGAGAAAACAGAAAATAGGAAATAGGAAAGAGAGGAATCGCAAGGCAGCGGAAGCGCCGAAAAACTGGCGATGCCCGCGCGACGAGCGATAGCAAGCGGCCGGCTCCGGCTCCTTGGCGTCTGGGCGTGAGAGAGAGGTTACCTGTCCAATTCGCGGTTCGGCATTCGCCGTTCCGCGTTGGCTTGACCCTCGCGCGCGGGGGAACGACAATGCGTTTTCGCTCATGCCTCCTAACGAAAAAACGCCGCTGCCGCGTATAGAAAAACAACGATGAAATGCCCCAAGTGCGGCTTCGTCAGCTATAACTATCTGGACACGTGCAAGCGCTGCGGACACGACCTGGCCGCGGTCCGGCGCAAGCTCGGCATCGAGCCCGATCCGAAAAGCGTGTTGCTGACGAGCGGTGCCGCGCCGGAGCGCGTACCCGGGGGCGAGGGCGCCGCGCGCGAGCCGATCGAGCCGCGCCGCGCCTTCCGGCGCCGCCTCACGGAAGACCGCCGGGCGGGCGAGGAGCCCGTGCTTCTCGATACGCGCGACGCCGAACGCCGCGAGTTCGACGGCCGGCGGCTCGACGACCTGGTCAGCCTGGAAGAACTGGAGCGGCGCCAGGCCGAGCTGGCCGCGGAACTCGAACGCGTCGAACGCGCTAAGGCCGAATCCGAGCGCCGCGAGCAAGAGCTTCGCCGGCGCGAGGCCGAGTTGGCAGAAAAGGAAGCGTGGGCGCCCGGGCGCGGAGGCCGGGGCGCCGCGTTGCCCGAATCACGCGCTTATACCGAGATCAGCACGCCCGCCGCCGAACCCGATCCCAACCGCGAACACGCCCTTTCGATCCGCCGGAACATTGAACAGCAAGCCGACGAGCGCCGCCGCGAGGCGCAGATTCGATCCGCTAACGCGCATCGCGACGCGATCCTGGCGATCGCCGGCGAGGTAGCCGAGGAGGGTTTCGGCGACGAGGGCGCGCCGCGTCGCGCGCGATCCGCCGAAGATTTCGTCATCGAGACCGAGGAAAAAGAACTCGACGACGACGTTGTGCGGAAGCAGCTCGAAGGTCTTGCCATCGATTGGGACAGTGCGCCTGTCGCGGACGTCGATGCCGCGGCGCCGTTCGCGGCGCCCGACGAGCTTCCCCGCCTGGACGCGGAGAATCTTGGATACCGCGGCATTCCGCAGGCGCATGAATACCTGGAGCTGCTTGCCGCGCGCGCTCGTGGAACCGAGGCGCCCCCGATCGAACCCCTCGCGGAAGCGGTCGCGGAGACGGCCGAACCGGCGGCCGAAATCGAGGCCGATATCCTCCTCGCGCCGGAGAGCGTCCCGGAACTTGCGCCGGAGCCGGACGCCGGCCTCCTCGTGGAGGAGATCGCGCCGGAAGCCCTTTTGGACGCGCCGCCGGCGGCCGCGAGCGACGACGCCGACGAATCAGCGGAGGAAGTGCCGCCCCCGATCCGCGCCGTCGTGGATCTCGCGCCGGCCGAGGAACCGGAGGCGCCGTTCGTGTTCAGCGGGCCGGTGGCGGCTGTCGTGCCGCATCCCGTCTCCGATGAGGCCGATGCGGACATCGACGCCATATTCGAGGAAGAGATCGTCGAACCGGAAACGGTCGAAGAGGAGATCGAACGGACGCACGTGCGCCGCCGGCCGAGGCACCGCCCGTCGGTGCGCAAGGGCGGCCTTGGCGTACGCACGCTCGCGGGTCTCATCGACGTTTCCGCGCTGGCCGTCGTGCTCGGTGTTTTTCTGCTGGCGGGGCGCGGCGTGCTGTTGCTGATGGGCGATACCGCGAACGTGGCCGATTACATGCGCCTCTCCGGGCCCTTTTACATTCTCTTTCTCATGATCGGCGCCGCGTACTTCACGTTTTTCGTCGGCTCGACCGGGCAGACCCCGGGGATGATGGTGTTCGGCCTGAAGGTCGTGAACAAAAGCGGCGGCGCGATCGGCTACGGTCTCGCCTTCCTGCGCCACGTCGCCAGCCTGTTTTCCGCGCTGTGTTTCGGCATGGGGTTCATCTCCATCCCGCTCGACCACAACAAGCAGGGATGGCACGACAAGATCACGCAGTCCGTGGTGGTGAGGGTTTGACACGGGAATAGACTGGAAGTCCGGAAGGTCATCGCATTCGATTGCGATCCCGCGGAGTTCACTCCGCGCGCCGGGCGTGTAAGGACCTTTCAGCCTTTCAACCTTTCAGTCTAAATTTGTCTCGTGCGCTTTCCCCTCGTCCCCCTTGCCGCCGTTTTCGTCGTTTTTGCGTTCGCCGCCCGCGCGTGGAATCTTGACGGCGCCGGCCTGAACACGGACGAGTTGCACATCGCGAAGGTGGCGTTCATGCCGGCCGAGGGCGACCTGACGCGCGACGTGCATCCGCCGGTGTTCCCGACGCTCGTACGCCTTGTGGGCGGCGCGCTGCCGTTTTCGATCGAAGCGAAGGTGCGCGCGGTGTCCGTCATCGCCGGGACGTTGCTCGTCGGGCTGCTCGCATACGTGGGATTTCTCGCGCACGGATCGCGCGGGGCGATCGCGGCGTCCGCGCTGTCGTTCCTTTCGCCGAACCTTTTGGCGTTTTCGCGCCTGGGGCGCAGCTACATGCTCTTCGCGCTGTTCGGCGGGATCGCCTTCGTGCTGACCTGGCATCTGGCGCGCCGCCCGCGAAGGCCGCTTGCGCTCGGGCTGGCCGTCGTCAACGCCCTGATGCTGCTGACTTTTTATTACGCCGTCTATGTCGTTCTCGCGCAGGCCGTGCTGGCGCTTGTCGCGGGGCGGCGCGATCCGTTTTTCCGCCGCGCTCTCCTTTTGGCCTCGGGGCTCGGCGTGCTTGTCGCGTCGCCGTGGTTTGCCGTCGCCATCGGGCAAGCGGCGCGCGCGGTTTCCGGTGGCGGGTGGTACGTCTGGCCGCCGACACCCTACGAATTCGCGCGCCGCGCCGCGCAGGCGTTCGCGTATTTTTCCCCGCTCGCGGCCGCCGGCGACTACGCATACAGCTTCGGCAAGATCACGGGCGCCGCGGTGACGGCAATCCTGGCCGCGGGCGCGTGGGCGCTGGCGTTTTTCGCGGCCCGGCGGCGCGGCGCGGACATGTTCGGATTCGCGTTGTCGGATCGCTTCGGCACGCCCGCCCTCGGCCTGCCGGCGGTGTTTGTCGGCGTCGTGTTCGTTCTCGGATTTCTCGCACACGTCGTCTTCGGCGTTTGGGTGGGGCTCATCTACTTTGCGTGTTTCGCCGCGCCGTCGATGCTTGTCGTCATGCTCGCGCTGCGCGCCCTGTCCGGCGAGCGCGTCCGCCTGGCCGCGGTCGGCGTGCTGCTGGCGGCGCAGGCGCTGATGCTGCCGGGCGTGCGTACGATGCATCGCGAGGATCTGCGCGAGGCCGTGAGCCTCTACGACCATTCCGCCGTCCCGGGCGCCGTCGTGTTGACAAGCGCGCATTTCGTCGCCGACGCGTTTCACGTTTATTCGAACCGCGAGGGCCCCTTCGTGCCGCTGCCGACGGGTCTTCCCGGCCACGAGGACGCGGGGCGAGAGTCCGCCGCGTTCATGACCACCGCGGATCGCGCCGCGTTCGTCACCGTCGTGACCGGCGCGCCCGAGGTGTGGCTGGTCCTGTCGCACGAGACGCGAAACGGCGTTGACCGGGGCGGAACGCTCGCGCGCGGGTGGCTGCGTCAGTTGGGATTTGTCGACATGGGCGAAACATCGCTGCAAGGCGTGCGTTGGTTTCGCTACATTCATCCGGATGCCGCGACGCCCGGCCCCGCATGGGGCGTCGCGCGCCGCACGGCCGGGGAGCTTGCCGCCTGATGCAACGCATGATCGAAGGCTTTCGGCACGAACAGGGATTCCATTGCGGATCCGGCTCGTTGCGCAATCTGCTGCGCCATTTCGGGCGCGGCCTGTCCGAGCCGATGTGCCTGGGCATCGGCATGGCGCCGGCGTTTTTCTACTTCGAGGCGCCGCGCAGCCCGAGCCGTGTTTTCATGGGACGCAGCCCGACGATGGAGGAGGACTTTTTTCGCCTGCTTGGCATCGATGCGCCGATCCGGCGTCACGAGAACGCGGTGGACGCATGGCGCGCGGTGCGCGCCGCGATCGACGAAGGCCGGCCGGTGCTGCTCCAGGTCGATATCCGCCACATGCCGTATTTCAACACCCGGACGCACTTCCCCGGCCACAAGGTGCTGCTTGTCGGTTACGACGAATCCGCGGGCGACGCCTTGATCTCCGACACGGAATATCCCGGCGTCATGCGCGTGCCGCTCGATGAACTGGCGAAGGCGCGTACCTTTCACGATCCGCTTTTTGATCTGTCGTACCAGTGGTGGGACGTGCGGGGCGTGCCCGCGGTTCTTCCCGTGCGCGAGGCCGCGCGAGCCGCGATCACCGAACTTCCCGCGCGCATGTTGCCCGACGGAGATTTTTTCGGCGTACCCGCGATGCGGCGTTGCGCCGACGCGCTGTCCGGCTGGGCCGACGCCCAGGATTGGGCGTGGTGCGCGCGGTTCGCGTATCAGATCATCGAAAAACGCGGCACGGGCGGCGCGAGCTTCCGCGCGAAATACGCGGACTTTCTGCGCGAAGCCGCCGCGAACGACGCGGATGTCGCGCGCCTGGATCTTGCCGGCGAGATTTCCGCGATCGCCGCGCTCTGGACGCGCCTGGCGTCCCAGATGAAATCGATCAGCGAGCGCGAACACCCCGGCGGCTTCGACGCGCCCGCCGCGACGCTGCGCGAGATCGCGGATGCGGAGGAACGCTATTTCCGGCAGGTGATGGCGGAATTGCCGGAGGGGTGAGCGTCAGCCGCGCCATTCGGCAATCGAAACCACCTCATAATCAGGACCGCGAACATTGCGCAATATCGCCTTGTCGGCCGTGACGAGCGCCGATCGAGTGTTGCGCGCGAGTGCGACGTATATGGCATCGTAAGCCGTCAGATCGAATCGGACCGCGATGCTCAACGCGCTTGCCAGGATCGTCTCGCTCGGCAGGCGCTCCAGCGGAAGCTCCGCCAGCACGCCGAGGCAAACGCCGGCCTTCTCCGGCGACATGTGTTTCAATCGAATCCACGTGCGAAACACGTTTGCGCACTCCGCAAAAAATACGTCGGGAACGTAAACGGGATGCGCTTGCGTCTTGACGAGATCGATGAGGCGGCGGGCGTTGTCACTGTGATCTTCCTGCTGGAAAATCTTGACGGCGACACTCGCGTCGATGACGTAGCCGTCACCCACCGAGAATATTGCGAAGGCGCTCTTCGCGAGCCTGGCGAATGATCTCGACGCTGTCCGGGATGTTTTTCGTGCGTTTCGTGGTCCGGCGAATTTCGTCGGCCTTTGCCAGCAATTCCTCGACGCGTTGTTTTCGTTTCCGGTTTTCCATCGCGTCCGAAATCATGACAAGGGCTTGAGCCGTCACCGAGCGGTGCTCCTTGCGCGCCTCTTCTCGGATCTCATTCAGTAGATCCTCCGGCACATTCCTTATCTGCAGGCTGGGCATGGCAACGTCCTCCTTCATGAAGTTTGCACCGGATTGCATGCATTTTGCAAGCACAATGACGGCTTGATGCAAGCTGCAAGACGATGCATTCGTTATCCTTATGACGTCGAAGCTGCGAATTTCAAAGTCTGGTCGAATCACGATTCCGAAAGCGATTCGCGACACGCTAGGCCTCATTCCGGGATCGCCAGTCGAGTTGGACGTATGCGACGGTCAATTGATCGTCACGCGCGCGGTCGAATTCACACCTGGGCGCGGCGAAGAACTCGTGCGTCATCTGCGTGGAGCCGCGACAGGCGGCATGTCGACTGACGAAGTCCTTGAGATGATGCGCGGCAAGCGCCGCTAACGCAGCCCCACCATCAGCACCAATCCCGGCGCGCCGGCGACGGGCGCGGGAGCGAGGATGATCGGCGCGCGGCGCGATAGATCCTCCGGCTCCTTCAGTTTGCTCAGACGTTTTTCGGCGTCGGCGAGGATCGTCGGCTGCGTCCAGATTGTCGCCTCCCCAAGGACAAGCGTGCTGAAACCCTGGATCAGGCCGTCGGTCTTGTTGCCGTACTTGTAAACGTACGCGCCCGACGCCGCGGCGATGAACAAGACGCCGGTGTGGCGCAAAAATTTCCGCCCGTCTCGCTCGGTGCGCGCGCCTGTCTTGAGAAATTTCCGGCCCTGCTCGAACTTTGCCGCGCGCGCTTCAGGGGTATCGCCGCGAATTTCGCGGAACTCGCCGGCGTAACGCATCGAATGAAAGCCCCACCGCGTATGGCGCGATACCACAAGCTCGATCACGCCGATCCCTGCCAAAGCCGCGCCCGTTTCGGCGGCGATGCGCGCGTCGGAATCCTGAAACGCCAGCGCGCCCGCGCCGTTCATGACGACCATCGTCGAATTGAAAACAAGCCACCCTGTCCACCACGAGCGCGACGGTTTTTCCGCTTCATCGAAAGCGCGCTGCAACTCGTCGATGCGCTCGACGCGCCACGCATCGAGCGCGGCAATGCGATCGGCGGACGGCGCGACCGGCGCCGCTCCCGTCGAGTCCTGTGCGGTCGCGGTCGAAGTCGCGAGCAAGCACGCGACGACGATCGCCACGAGTATCGAAGGCCGTTTACGCACGGCGAGACTTTTAGACGGGCGGCGGCCGGTTGGGAAGCGCGGCCCGCCCGACCTGAATGCCGGAAGCGCGCGTTCCGGGGTCCATTGGGTCCATGATGTCCATCTTGTCGATATTGGAACAATTCGGGCACGAGCGAGCGAAAGGAACCGGCCTTTGCCAGCCCGAAGCAAAAGAAATAAATTCCCGTGCGCAAGAAGGACTTCGATGACGCCGCACGATTTCAAACCCGCCGATCACTACGACATCCTCGGCATCCCGCGGGACGCCAACGAACGCGCGATCAAGGAGGCCTACCGGCGTCTCGTGCGCACGCTGCATCCGGACGTGAACGCGGACCCCGCCGCGCACGATCGATTCCGCGCCGTCTCCGAAGCGTACCGCATCCTGTCCGATCCCAGCGAACGCAAGCGCTACGACATGCGCCGCCTGCTCTACCTCTCGCCGCTTTTCGGACGCCTCCGCCGCGTCGTGGACGATCCCGCGCGCGTCGCGGCAATGGCCGCCAGGGCGAAAAAGGTGCTGGAGCGCCTGGCGTCGCCGCCGCGCGAGCCGCGTCCCAAACGCGGGCGCGATCTCGCCATCGAGATCGGCGTCTCGTTCGCCGACGCCTTCACGGGCGCAACGCGCCGCGTGACGTTCGCGCGCGATACCGATTGCGACGCTTGCGCCGGCACCGGATTTTCCGTGCGCGTGCCGTGCGAGGCCTGCCACGGCGCGGGATATTTCGCGCACGAGGCGTTTCCCATCGCGCGCAAGCGATGCCCGCGCTGCGCCGCGCGCGGATGGATCGGCCGCGAGCCGTGCGTTGTGTGCGACGCAACCGGGCGCGAATCGGTCGAGGCCAAACTCGCCGTCAAGGTGCCCGCGGGCGTGTCGACCGGAACGCGCCTGCGCCTTTCGGGGGAGGGCGAGCGCGGCCACGCGGGCGGCGCGAACGGTGATCTCGTCGCGCGCGTCGCGGTCGATTCGGACCCGCGCTTTCGCCGCGAGGGGCGCGACCTCGTCAC
>JAIOHV010000170.1 GCA_019912885.1 bacterium | reverse complement strand
CATCCGCGCGGCGCCGCACGCGCTCAAAAAATCCGACCGCGCTTCCGGTAAGCGCATAGTCGCGCCGGCCGTGAAAATCAAACGGATCGACGCGCGGCGCGCTCTCGTCCGGCCGCGTCAACAGACGATAACGCACGCCGGACAACCCGCCGCCAAGAAGCCCCGCGCGGCCGACGACGGCGCCCGCCTCGAACGCTTCGCCGACGCGGACCCGGGACGAAATGTCGGAAAGCCCCGTCATCGCCGCCACGACGCCCGATCCCTCGTACGCGAGCATGAGCGATCGGCCTTCGTCCTTGGGCCGCCAGTTCAGGCGCGCCACGGTCGCGCGAAACGGTGCAACCACCTCGGCGCCGACCGGCGCGAGAATCTCCATCTCCTCGCGGCCGCGCTCGCCGAACACGCGCCCGTAGCCGGTGCTCTCCCGAATCGGCGGATGATCCAGGCGCGGCGCGAAAGCCACACCGTTTTCGTCGAAATATTCCGGCGAGGACCGGTGCGGCTCCCAAAAATAATACGCGCGCACAAAGCGCCCCGCGCGCCCGCGATAACGCAGCGCGTAGATCGACGGCACGCCGCGCGCGTTGAGGCGAAACGCGAACGTGACCTCGTCGCCGCGCAGCATGTCCGAGCGCGGATCCATGCGATGACGCAGGATGCTCTCGGACGCGGATGCGAGCGCGCGCGAGAAGGCCAGTTCGTCACCGGGCGCATCATACCGGCTTCCTGACGGCCGCGGTTCCAAAGCGGTTGCATCGAGCAGCGTGGCAAGCAGCGTTCCCGTCAGCGTGATGCGGAGGATGTAGACGTCACCGTCGCGGTGGAGCGACGCATTTTCCCCGACGATGCGAATCTCGCGCCCGGGCGCGGCGTCGGTGTCGTCGTCGATCGCGTTCAATGCGCCGGCGTCGTCATCGGCGGTGGCCCGCGGCGTCGATGGCGTCGTGTCATCTGGCGGTGTGGCCGCGCGCGGCCAAAGGACATACACCGCCGCGCCGCAAGCGACGAGAATAAACAACACGCGCACGATCTTTCGAGCGTCCATTGGGTCCATGGTGTCCATGTTGTCCATTTTGTCCATGGGATCGGGATCCGGATCGGGATCGGGATCGGGTCATCCCGCGCGGGGTGACAATTTCGCGGTGTCCGCGTATATCCGCCTCATGAAGACGTACGCGGTCATCGTCGCGGGCGGCGTCGGCGAGCGCATGGGGCGCGCCGAGCCCAAGCAATTCCTGCCGCTCGCGGGAGAACCGATCATTGCGCGCAGCATCGCCGTCTTCGAGTCGACCGGCGCGATCGACGCGATCGTCGTCGTCTCCGGGCGGGAGTCCATCGAACGCACGCAGGCGATCGTCCGGGAGAAGAATTTCCGGAAGGTCGTCGCCGTGGTGCCGGGGGGATCGCGCCGTCAGCTTTCCGTGTGGGAGGGCTTGCAGGCGATCGAGCCGCCGTGTGACGTCGTCGCGATCCACGACGCCGTGCGTCCGCTGGTGACACCGGAGATCGTGACGCAATCGGTACTCGTCGCGCGCAACTTCGGCGGCGCGCTCGTGGCGTGCCCGGTGACCTCGACGATCAAGATCATCAGCGACGACGGTTTCGTGCGCGCCACGCCGGAGCGGCGCACGCTGGTCGCCGCGCAGACACCGCAGACGTTTTCGTACTCCGTGCTGATGCGGGCGTACCGCGAGGCGGTCGCCATCGACTTTCGGGCCACGGACGATTCGCAGGTCGTCGAACGCCTCGGCGCGCCCGTGGTGATGGTTAAAGGCAGCGAGGAGAATCTGAAAATCACGACGCCGACGGACCTTGTCATCGCGGAGGCGATCTTCGCGCGGCGCAAACTCGAAAGCGGAGACGGCGCATGAGCGATCATCCGTTTCGCATCGGCCTTGGTTACGACGTGCACCGGCTCGCCGCGGGCCGGCCGCTCATTCTGGCCGGCGTGACGATTCCGTTCGATCGCGGGCTTGCCGGCCACTCGGACGCGGACGTGCTCGCGCACGCGGTCGCCGACGCGGTGCTCGGCGCGGCGGGCCTTGGCGACATTGGCCGCCATTTCCCCGATACCGATCCCGCGTTCGCCGGCGCGGACAGTATCGAATTGCTTTCGCGGTGCGTCGCACTGGCGAAGGACGCGGGATACGTCGTCGTCAATGTCGATGCGACGATTGTCGCGCAGCAGCCGAAGATGGCGCCGTACGCCGCCCGGATGACCGCGAACCTCGCGCGCGCGCTCGGAGTCGATGCCGGCCGCGTCAACGTGAAGGCGACGACCGAGGAGGGACTTGGTTTCACCGGGCGCGGCGAGGGCATTGCCGCGCAGGCCGTCGCGATGCTCGCCGAGATCCCATGACGCGCACGCGCTTTGCCCCAAGCCCGACGGGATACCTGCACGCGGGCAATGTCCGCACGGCGATCTTCTCCGCGCTCGCCGCGCGCGCGGCCGGCGGCGCGTTCATCCTGCGCATCGAGGATACGGACCCGGCGCGCTCGCGCCGCGCATTCGAGGACGCCATCATCGAAGACCTTTCGTGGCTCGGCCTTCATCCGGACGAGGGCCCGAACGTGGGCGGAAACTTCGGCCCGTATCGCCAGACGGAACGCCACGCCGCGCACAACGCCGCCATCGAGCGGCTTGTCGCGATGGGCGCGGCGTATCGCTGTTATTGCACGGCGGAGGAACTCGAGCTCGAACGCCGCGCCGCGCAGGCACGCCACGAAGCGCCGCGATATTCCGGGCGCTGCCGGCAACTGTCCGCGGACGAGATCGCGAGCCTTTCCGCCGAGGGGCGCCGGCCCGTCATACGTTTCCGCATGGGGCTCGAAGCGATCGCGTTTGTCGATCTCGTCCACGGCCGCATCGAATTTCCCGCCGGCGAGCTCGACGATTTCATCGTCCGCCGCGCCGACGGTACCGCGGCGTTTTTGTTCGCGAGCGCGCTCGACGATGCCGACATGCGCATCACGCACGTCGTGCGCGGCAACGATCACATCTCGAACACGCCCCGGCAGATCGCGCTTTTGCGCGCGCTTGGGCACGAACCGCCTTTGTTCGCCCACATCGGCCTCGTGCACGGCCCGGACGGGCGGCCGCTTTCCAAGCGCGACGCCTCCGCCACCGCGCGCGGGCTGCGCGAGGCGGGTTACGAGCCGGAGGCCGTGCTGGCCGCGACCGCGCGCATCGGATGGCGCGATCCGGAACCGGGCGCGTGGTCGATCGAGGCGCTCGCGCGTCGCTTCGCGATCGGCGACGTTTCGCCCGGCCCGGCGGCGTGGGATCCGGGGTTTCTCGATCATGCGAACGCCTCGTTTTTGCGCACGTGCGAAGAAGACCGTTGGCGGCGCGCGGTGCGCGAGGCGGGTGTCGCCGATGGCGACGTATCCAACCGCGCGCTTGCGCTGATCCGCCCGGAGGTCCGCCGGCGCGCCGACATCCCGGCGCTCATCGAGCCGTTTCGGCCGGGGGCGGTGACGCTCGACGATGACGCCGCGCAGGCGATCGCGGACGACACCGCGCCCGCGGTGCTCGCGGCGTTCGGCGACGCGTTGGCCGATTCCAATGAGCTCGACGCGGACGGATTTCGCGCCGTCGCCAAGGCGGTCGCCGCAAGGACGGGTGCGCGTGGCCGCGCGCTCTACATGCCCCTTCGCGCGGCGTTGACCGGCCGGACGCACGGGCCGGATCTGCCCGCCATCATTGACGTGCTCGGCCTTGCCGAGACGCGCGAGCGTCTTGCGCGCGCGGCCGGGATTTCACGCGGCGCGCGCTAAACTTTTCGGTCAATTCCGCCGATAAAACCGTTACGCGACGTATGATTTTCGCGTGGCCGAGGTAGTCCGTGTCCGCTCGTTCCCCACGTTCCGGCGATCCGAAAAAGATTCTCGAAGCCGCCCGGCGCCATTTGCCCGACGGTGTCGCGAATCATCCGCGCCTGCGCGATATTGTCGCCGCGCTCGCGCCGGACATCGACGATCCGGCCGACGCCGCGCGGTTGCTTGCGCCGCTTGCGCCCGGGCGCCGCCCGTCGGACGAGAACGTGGATGCGCTCCTGACCGTCGATCCCGGCATCGACGTGATGCTCTCGTGTTTCGCGCAGATCGCGCTTCGCGCCGGGCAGGACGAGAGCGATTTTTTTGCGCCCGCATACCGCGCCGCGTCCGAGGTCACGGGCCTTGCGGGTCCGCGCATGGACATTCCTCTTTCGGTGATGCTCGTCGGCGACCCGATCTTCCCGTGCCTTGACGCGGTCGCCGAAGTGCTCGGCCCCAAGGAGGTGACGACGCGCGCCTACGCGGCGATCCACGGCATCCGCGGGACGCTGGAGAGGGAGCCCCATCAACGGCCCCGGCCGCTCGCGGCGACGAACGACAACGTCATGCACCTGGCGCGCCGGCTGCTCTCTCACCCCGGCGAGTTCACGGCGGGACGCCAGAAGTACCTCTCCGCGCTTGTGGCGCAGGACATGAATCTCGTCGACGCGGCGGACGCCATCGCCGCGCTCGATCCGGAAGCATCGAAAGCCGATCCCGTCGCCGAACGCGGACTTCTCGCCGATGCGATGTCCGACGTCGCGCTCCTTTGTTTCGTGCAGGTCTTCGCGAAAGGCGATTCGAACAACGATCCCGACACCTATCGCAAGGCGGAGCGCGCCGCGATCGAGGTGACCGGCATGAAGGGCGCGGAATTCGTCGCCCTGCTGCGCCTTTCGCTTCTTGGCCGCACCGCCGGAGTCGGCCTGCCCGTCGTCTGCCAGGCGCTCGGCGCCGGCGAGGTCGGCGCGCGCGTCAAGCGCGCGATCGCCCGCATCGGGGAGCTGCGCCGCAAGGCGTCTTGACACAAGCGCGCTCGCGTCCGAACAATTCCCGCGCATCGAACGCCCTCGCGAGGATTGTTTCCCATGCCCGTTCTCATCACCGGCGCCACCGGATTTCTTGGCAAGAACCTTCTCAAACGCCTTCTCGATGACGGCGAAGAGGTTGTCGCCCTCGTGCGCAACCCGGCCGCTCTTGGGGTAACGCACGACCGCTTGTCCGTTATCGGCGGCGATTTCACCGATCGCGCCGCCGTGTCCGACGCGCTCGGCCGCGTGGACCGCGCGTATCACGTCGCCGCCGCGGTGAAGGAGTGGGTGCGCGACTGGACGGTGTTCGACCGCGTGAACGTGGATGCGTGGCGCGCGTTTCTCGACATCGCGGCCGACAAGGGCGTCTCGCGGATCGTTTACACCTCGTCGTTCATGGCGCTTGGCAACTCCGACCGCGTCGGCGTCGGCGACGAGACGCTCGAACACGAACCGGACCACTTTCACAATCCCTACGAACGCACCAAGGCCCTCGCCGCACGCATCACGCGCGAATACGCGGCCCGGGGCGCGCCGGTCGTGACCGTCATGCCGGGGGTGATCTTCGGCCCGGGCGAGCTGACCGAGGGCAATCTCGTCGTGCAGATGCTGATCGACATGACGCGCGGCAAATTCCCCGGCATTCCCGGAAGCGGCAAGCAGAAATGGTGCTACGCATTCGTGGAGGATGTCGTCGAGGGGCACGTGCTTGCCATGCAAAAAGGCCGCGCGGGCGAGCGGTACATTCTCGGCGGCGAGAACATCGACCTGGACACGTTCGTCGACGTCGCCGCGCGCCTTCTCGAACGCAAGGTGCCGCGCCGCCACGTGCCGCTTGGGCTTCTCACCGCTTCCGCGCACCTGATGGAGACGTGGGCGCGCATCGCCGGCGGCACGCCGATGATGACCGTCGGCAAGGCGGGCGTGCTGCGTCACCACTGGGCTTACTCGAGCGAAAAGGCCGTCGCCGAAATCGGGTATCGCGTCACGTCGTTCGAAAAGGCGCTCGCGCGAACGATTGCCTGGATGCGCGCCTCCGGGCTCATCGCGGCGTAAGCAATTTTACGCGGATCAAGGTCTCCGGGTTGACGCCCCGGCGCGCGTCACGTAAGTTTTCGTTAGTGGATATCTAACTCCGGAACTCCGATGTTATCGAAAACCGCCGAATACGCCCTCCGAGCCGTCGTTCACCTGGCCCAGCACGGCGGCGAATCGCAGACGGCGCGCGTGATCGCCGACGCGACGCACGTGCCCCCCGATTACATCTCGAAAATCCTGAAGAGCCTCGCGCGCGCGGGGGTCGTGAATTCCCGGCGCGGGCCGAACGGCGGTTTCACGCTGGCGCGGCCGGCCCGGGAGATCAACGTGTTGTCGGTTGTCAACGCGATCGATCCGATCGAGCGGATCTTAAGCTGCCCGCTCGGCCTCCCGACGCACAAGGCGCGCCTTTGCCGCCTGCACCAGATGCTCGACGACGCGATCGCCGCGATCGAAAAGACCTTCGCGGAGGCAACGATCGAGGACTTCATGCACACGACCGACAAGGCCGGCCGCCGGTGCCCCTTCCCCCTCGTGGAAGGACCGTCACGCGCGACGCGCGGCTAGCCTCTTGCCCAGGTATTCCTTCGGCGATACCAGAAGGCGCCCGAGCAGATCGTTGTAGCGCGCGCGCATGTTTCGCGCGGCGAGCACCAGGCGCAGCCCCTTGTTCATCGCCCAGATGCGGGCGCGCTGGGCGGCGAATTCGCCGACGCGATCGGAGAATCCGGAGCACTCCTCCGGCTTGAGGACGATCGAGACCTCGACGTTGTGCGCGATGCCGATGGGCAGCTTTCTTTCCATGCACCGCTCGTACAGATGCCGGAACACCGGGATCATCTCCTCGGTGGTCGGCGGCGGGTCGTTCGCCGCGTCGGTGCCCTTCAAGGGGCGGAACACGCACACGGTCGGGATCGCGCCGACGCTGGTGATCCAGTCGATCGCGCGCAGCGTGTCCTCGACCGGCTCGGGACCGGCGATGATCTCGCCGTTGGCGGTGTCGAAGAGCTTGGCGCAGTACGCGACGGCGTCCAGGTAGCGTTCGAGCCCCACGTAGGAGCTTTTGCCGGGGCAGCGCCTGTCGAAAATTTCCTTGTTGAAGAACTCGAAGCAAAACGAGACGGTGTTGACGCCCATCTCGCGAAGCTGGTCGTAGCGGCGGAAATCGGGGTGCGGCGGCGTCTGCACGCCGATGAGAAGGCCCGTCCGCGCGCGGATCGCCTTGATGTACGGCTCGAGTTGATCGAGATACGTGTCGTTCTCGTAAAAGCCGGTGTTGAAGTGGACGTAGGTGATGCCGCATTCGCGCTGGGCGGCGATGACCGTCTCGACAACGTCGCCCACGGCCTTTTGCTCTTCCTCTTCCTGGCCGAGATTCAGGCCGACCGAGCAGAAATCGCAGTTCTGGCGCGTCGGCTTGATCGTCCAGTAGTGACAGACGGCCGTCGGGTAGATGCCGATGTATGTGCCCTGCAGCACGCCGATGCGGCTCATCAGCTTTCCGCTCGTGGTGCGCTGCCGGTAGAACTCCGGCTCCGGCGGGATGCGAACGTCAAAAACCTTGTCGCCATTCAGGCGAAGGACGTAGCGCTCGTTTTCCAGGTGCAGCGTGTAGGGCGAGGCTTTCACGAAATCCTCGACGATCGGCGTGTTCGTCCAGATGTTCTTCGGAAGCACCATCTCAAGGCCGCTGCCAAGGCCCGCGCGCGTTCGCAGGATCGGGCGGCCGTCGCGCTCGACGAGGCACGAATCGTCGATGCGCAGGCCCTTGCAGTAAAGGTCGAGCTTGGCCAGCGCGGGGTTCTTCCGCAACTCGTGAATACCGATCATTTCTTCTTGTCCTCCCGGCGATCGCTGTCGCCGTTGCGTTCGCGGCCGATCCCGCGCGAGGCCAGCTTGCCGGCGACCTCTTCGATTTGCGCGTGCGTCTTCTCGGCGTTCCACCCCAGGCGGCTTGCCATGCGTCGCCCGACCTTTTCGACCGCCGCCGGATCGAGCACGCCGGTCGTCCCGAGGCCCGTCCGGCGGAAAATCACGTCGTCCAGGCGCACCGCCATCTCGCGCTCGACAGCGCGGTCGATAACGGCCAGCGTTTCGATATGTTCCTTCGCCACGCGCTCGCCCGCGGAGGCGT